>NZ_VMNE01000016.1:0-73280 GCF_013277565.1 Streptococcus sp. k-90
TTTGGGATCAGTACACACTTGATACTATGCGTTTTTTGATTATAAATACGAATTATTTAGTACAACTTCTCTTTATTGATGAACTGCTTGAGCTGCTGTGATAAGGGTCAACTTGTACACATCATCAGCATTACATCCACGAGAGAGGTCGTTAACTGGCTTGTTCAAACCTTGCAAAACAGGTCCTACAGCCGCAAAGCCACCAAGACGTTCAGCCATCTTGTAGCCAATATTTCCTGCTTCGATACCTGGGAAGATGAAAACATTTGCTTGACCAGCTACCGTACTTCCAGGAGCTTTCAGAGCTGCAGTTTCTGGAACAAAGGCTGCATCAAATTGCAACTCACCATCGATTTCAAGGTCAGGACGCAAGTCGTGAGCAATTTTAGTTGCTTCTACAACCTTATCGACGCTCTCACCAAATCCTGAACCTTTAGTAGAATAACTTAGCATAGCAATTTTAGGCTCGATGCCAAACATCTTAGCTGTGATTGCTGAGTTGATGGCAATTTCAGCCAAGGCTTCTGCATCAGGATTGATATTGATAGCACAGTCTCCAAATAGGTAACGTTCCGTACCACGAACCATGAGGAAGGCACCTGAAGTACGAGTCACATTTGGGCGAGTTTTGATGATTTGTAGGGCTGGGCGAACTGTTGAAGCTGTTGAGTGAATAGCTCCAGATACCATTCCGTCAACCAATCCCAAGTATACCAACATAACGCCAAAATAGTTGACATCTTCAATCAAAACCTTGCGTGCATCTTCTTCAGACATTTTGCCCTTACGACGCTCTACCAAGGCAGCAACCATTTCTTCAAATTGAGGATAGTGTTGAGGGTCAATGACTTCGTAACCATCTTCAATTCCTTCGATTTCAAGATAAATTTTAATTTTTTCAGGATTCCCAAGCAAAACAGGAATCACTTCTGTTTCTTTTACCAGGCGTTTAGTCGCTTGAAGAATACGTGGTTCTTCCCCTTCAGGGAGAACGATACGAGCATTTTTACCAACTAGGTTGGCTTTGAGACTTTCAAAAACTTCCATGAGTTTTCTCCTTTAAGATAATAATTATACTCTGAAACAGTTTTTATAGAGTATTAGTTGATAACTGGGTAATAAGGTTACTGAAATCATCCGGCAAAGGACTTTCTAACTGCAAGTCCTGTTCTAAAAATGGATGATAAAAAGATAGGTAATGGCAATGCAGGGCCTGACGTTGAATGCCGTCGTCCAGACTACCTCCGTACAAATCATCTCCCAACAAAGGAAAACCAATATGAGAAAAATGGACTCGAATTTGGTGGGTTCGTCCAGTGTGCAAACGAATATCTACCAGGTGAATATTTCCATAAGAAGCTACAATCTTGTAGGATGTATGGGCATACTTTCCACCTTTAGCCACCCGTCTGGTGATAATAGAGTCTTCATCACGCGCAATAGGAGCAATAATTTCCCCCTCTGGCTCCAAGTATCCATCACCTTTAACCAAAGCAAAGTAGCGTTTCTCGATAGACTTTTTCTGCAACTGCTTGTCTAATCGTGCATGGGCATAGCCGTGTTTTGCAAAGAGCATCAAGCCAGAAGTATCTCTATCAAGTCTGGTCACAATGTGAACCTGCTGATTTTCATAATTTTGCTTGACGTAGTAACCCTTGATAAAATTGGCAATGGTATTGGAGTGATTAACACTAGGAATAGAGGCTACTCCATAGGGTTTGTTCAAGACTAGAAAATGGTCATCCTCATAGAGAATATCCAGTGGACGCTCGATAGCTTCTAGAGTTTCAAAGCCTTCCTCAGCGGGAATATCGATGATAACTCGGTCTCCAATATCCAATAGATACGTCGCATTTTGTGGTTGGTCATTGACCAGAATAGCTCCGCCTCGAAACTTAATCTTAGCCAGCAGCCCCTTAGAAACCTCGTGTTTTTTCAAGAAGGTCTTAACCTTGACATGTTCATCTGCGATAAATTCAAACCTCATTCATCCACCTCGCCAATAAAAGCATCCTTAACACGATTCCAGAAACTGGTGTGGCTAGGTGATGCGACAAAGTGAATCTTATGATGGTCGATTTGATACTCAATACGCTCAATATTTCGGAAGGAATAAACGCTATTGTCAACCGAAATAGTATGATAATCGTTTCTCGTTGGAATAAGTTCAATCTTATCCTTCTTAGGAACAATAATGGAAGAGCCCAGCGTTCGATAGACACGATTATTAAGGCTGGCAATTTCCGTTAATTGCAAAGCTTCAATGGTAGAGTGTAAAACAGCTCCGCCAAGTGACTTGTTATAGGCTGTACTACCAGTCGGTGTCGAAACTGTTAGTCCATCTCCACGAAAACGTTCAAAGTGGACACCGTTAATCACAACATCCGCCACCATGGTTCGATCAGATCTGCGGATGCTGGCTTCATTTAGTGCTCTAAAAATCTTCACTTCACCATTTTCAAGAAAGATCTTCACATTTAGAACAGGGTAAGAGACTCTTGCTCCTGTATCTAGCTGCAAATTAGTTACTAGCTTGTCCAACTCAAAATCACGATAGTCCGTATAGAAGCCCAAATGTCCCGTATGAACACCGATAAAGCGTACCTTGTCAAGCTGATTTTCGTACTTATGAAAGGCCGACAAGAGCATGCCATCCCCACCAATGGAAATAACGATATCTGGATTGGTATCATTGAGTATAAACTGATTTCTCTTCAAACGATCTCGCAATTCATACAAAACCCTTTGACTCTGTGGTTTTCTATTAGCTATCAGGTCAATTCGTTTACCTGTATTCTTCATCTGTATCGTCACTGTTTCCTACACCATCATTTAATTTTCTGCTCAAAGGATCAAAAAGTGCCTGAGCTTCTTGAATGTCATCACGAATTTTACCCATTTCTTCATCTAGCTGATGGGCAATCTTAGATGTAATTTCCAGTCGCTTCTTAATCTCCTCTGGGAAATCCCCTTGGTACTTGTAGTTGAGAGAATGTTCTATTGTTGCCCAGAAATTCATAGCCAAGGTACGAATTTGAATTTCTGCCAAAATAGTCTTGGCTCCATTGATAGTATCAACCGTATATTCTACTACCACATGATAGGAACGGTAGCCTGAAGCCTTTCGATGAGTAATGTAATCTCGCTCCTGTATGATCCGCATATCCTGACGCTTGCGCAAAATAGCCACAACTTCTTGGACATCATCTACAAACTGGACCATCACACGCAAACCAGCAATATCCTGTAAATCGTGTTCCAAGGTCGCATAAGTAATGCCTCGACGGGCCATTTTTTCTTTTATACTCTCAATTGGCTTGACTCGACCAGTCACAAACTCAATCGGAGAATGCTTATTTTGCTTGCGATATTGCTTACGAATACCACGTAGTTTAATTTTTAACTCACCAACAGCTTGAATGTAAGGATCTAGAAATTCTTCCCATTCTAAGGTCATATATTCTCCCTTGTTCTCATATTATCCTTCAAAAATATCTTTGATTTTTTCTCCAGATTTATATACAATAAATACAAAGCTATTATAACATAAATCCGCTTTCAACGATAAAGAAAAGGTAAGAAAAATGAAACATTTAGAAATTGAATTGAAAACACTCTTGAAAAAAGATGAATACAATCGTCTAAAAGACCAGTTCACTGGTGTCACTCCTATTCTTCAAAAAAATTACTACATCGACACGCCTGATTTTGAACTACGAGAAAAGAAAGTCGCTATGCGTATTCGAACCTTTGAAGACTGGGCGGAATTGACACTCAAAGTCCCGCAAAGTGTTGGAAACATGGAATACAATCAAAAATTGCAGCTAAAAGATGCTGAAGATTATCTGAGTAAGGAAGAACTTCCTCAGGGGCTGGTTCTTGATGAATTGGCTAAACACGGTATACAAAACAAGAAATGGCATGTCCTTGGTTGTCTAACAACGCTTCGCTATGAAATGAAAACAGCTATTGGCCTCATGGCACTGGATGAGAGTCAGTACTTTGATATGACAGATTACGAATTAGAGCTTGAAGTGGAAGATCATGGGCAAGGCAAACAGGATTTCCAACAATTTTTAGAGAAAAATCAGATTTCCTACCAAAAAGCTCCCTCAAAATTAGTTCGATTTGTCAAAAGCATGAAAAATAGCTGAAATAATCTCCATTTTTTGGTAAAATAGAAGAGATAAAAATACACGAATCCCAGTTCATATATGCAAAACATATATAACTAGGATTTATGAAGTTTACAGAGGACGGTCTATAATGTCAGATAGAAAAAATATGAAACTTTTCGCACTCAACTCTAACCAAGAGATTGCACAAAAAATTGCTCAAGCTGTTGGTGTCCCACTTGGAAAACTGTCATCACGTCAATTTTCAGACGGAGAAATCCAAGTGAATATCGAAGAAAGTGTCCGTGGTTATGATGTTTACATCATCCAATCAACAAGTTTCCCTGTTAACAACCACCTAATGGAATTACTAATCATGGTCGATGCTTGTGTGCGTGCAAGTGCCCACAGTATCAACGTTGTCCTTCCATATTTTGGCTATGCACGTCAAGACCGCATTGCTTCACCACGTGAGCCACTTACAGCTAAACTAGTTGCCAATATGCTGGTTAAAGCTGGTGTTGACCGTATCCTTACTCTTGATTTGCATGCTGTTCAGGTTCAAGGCTTCTTTGATATCCCTGTCGATAACCTCTTCACAGTTCCCCTATTTGCAAAACATTACTGCGATAAGGGACTACTTGGGTCAGATGTTGTTGTCGTCAGTCCTAAAAATTCAGGTGTCAAACGCGCTCGTAGCTTGGCTGAGTATCTTGATGCTCCTATCGCCATTATCGATTATCCTCAAGACGATGCAACTCGCAACGAAGGTTATATCATTGGTGATGTTGAAGGTAAAAAAGCCATCTTGATTGATGATATTTTAAATACTGGACGTACCTTCTCTGAAGCTGCTAAAATCGTTGAACGTGAAGGGGCTACAGAAATTTATGCTGTTTCTAGCCACGGTCTCTTCGTCGAAGGAGCTGCTGAACTTCTTGACAATACTAGTATTAAAGAAATTCTTGTGACTGATTCAGTAGCAACGAAAGAAAAAACTCCTAAAAACGTATGCTACATCACTGCTAGTGAGTTAATTGGTGACGCTATAGTACGTATCCACGAAAGAAAACCAGTCAGCCCACTCTTTGCTTACAACAAAAAGAAATAAGGTGATTCTTTGATTTATTTGGACAATGCTGCAACGACTCCTATGTCAGCAGTTGCTATTTCAGCTATGACCAAGGTTTTACAAGAAACCCATGGCAATCCATCTAGTATCCATGGGCATGGTCGTCAAGCTGGCAAGCTTTTGCGAGAAGCCCGCCAGGAACTATCCCAGTTATTGGGAACAAAACCTCAACATATCTTTTTCACTTCTGGTGGGACTGAGGGCAACAATACTGCTATCATTGGCTACTGCCTTCGTCACCAAGAACGAGGAAAACATATTATCACAACTGCCATCGAGCACCATGCTGTCCTTGAAACGATTGATTACTTGGTTCAGCACTTTGGTTTTGAAGCAAACATTATCCAGCCAGAAAATCAAGAAATCACCGCCCAGCAAATTCAAGAGGCCTTACGTGACGATACGATTTTGGTTTCTACCATGTTTGCCAATAATGAGACTGGAAACCTACTGCCTATTGCTGAAATTGGCCAAATACTTAAGCAACACCCTGCTGCCTATCATGTCGATGCAGTTCAGGCTATTGGAAAAATCCCTATTCATCCAGAAGAATTGGGCATTGATTTTCTCACTGCTTCTGCCCATAAATTTCATGGTCCTAAGGGAATCGGGTTTTTCTACGCTTCTAGAATGGACTTTGATTCCTATCTACATGGCGGAGACCAAGAACAGAAAAAACGTGCAGGGACTGAAAATCTAGCTGCTATCGTAGGCATGGTTGCAGCCCTAAAAGAAGACCTAGAAAAACAAGAAGAACATTTTCAACATGTACAAAATCTAGAAACTGCCTTTCTTGCGGAGCTTGAGGGAGTTCAGTATTACCTGAATAGAGGACAACACCATCTTCCTTATGTTCTCAATATTGGATTTCCTGGTCAGAAAAATGATCTCTTACTCCTTCGTCTAGATTTAGCTGGAATTTCAATCTCTACTGGCTCAGCCTGTACCGCAGGCATTGTTCAATCGAGCCATGTTCTTGAAGCTATGTACGGAGCAAATTCAGAACGCTTGAAGGAATCCGTTCGTATCAGTTTGTCGCCACAAAATACTGTTGAAGACCTACAAACCCTCGCAAAAACCTTAAAAGAAATTATCGGAGGTTAGCCATATGGCATTTGAAAAAACCATTCAGTTAAAAAATTGTCGTTACGACTACACTCTTAGCCCTTCTGTTAAAAAGTTTACCCTCAAGGACAATACTTTTTTTGAGACAAAGGTTGGTAACTATGAACTGACTCGCTTACTTGAAAAAGTTCCAAACAGCGGTGAAGGCTTCCAACTCAAAATCATTATCAATAAAGAGCTAACAGGGGCTAAAATCAATATCACTGACAAGTTTGGTCTCCGTCTGGTTGATATTTTCAAATCAGAAGACCACCACATTCATCAGGAAAAATTCTATTTCCTCATGGATAGTTTGGTAGAACGTGGTGTCTTTACAAAATCTGAAAGATAGGTCCTATATGTTTAAACTGACCTATAAAGACAGCTATCATGTAGAGCGTACTCTCAAGTATGAAGATTATGAGGCTCTCATGCTGGCTTTGTCAGGATGTGTGACCCTACCAGATACACTTTATGTGACTTCTTTGACTTTTGAGGGACAGGAAGTTTACCAAGGACTAGTCGGAGACCTCTACCGTTTTCTATCACATGCAGATTTTTTACATCAAAACTAAGATTTTTCTTAGTTTTTTCTTATTTTTGTTGATTTTTTCACAATGTTTCTATAAAATAGAAGAATAGAAAGGTTGTGATTTTGTGAAAGATAAACAGTCCGCTATTCCAAAAGCTACAGCAAAAAGACTCTCTCTCTACTATCGAATTTTTAAGAGATTTCATGCAGAAAAGATTGAACGTGCCAACTCTAAACAAATTGCAGAGGCCATCGGTATTGATTCAGCGACCGTACGTCGTGATTTTTCCTATTTTGGTGAACTTGGTCGTCGTGGTTTTGGCTATGATGTCAAAAAACTGATGACATTTTTTGCCGATTTGCTCAATGATAACTCTATTACCAATGTCATGCTGGTTGGTATTGGAAATATGGGGCATGCCCTGCTACACTACCGTTTCCACGAGCGTAACAAGATGAAAATCATCATGGCCTTTGACCTAGATGACCATCCTGAAGTCGGTACGCAAACTCCTGATGGAATTCCTATTTACGGGATTTCTCAAATCAAAGAAAAAATCAAGAATGCTGATGTTAAGACTGCTATCCTGACCGTTCCCAGCGTTAAGTCACAAGAGGTCGCTAATCTCTTGGTTGATGCTGGCGTGAAAGGAATTCTCAGTTTTTCACCAGTTCATCTTCATTTACCAAAAGACGTGGTCGTTCAATATGTCGATTTGACAAGTGAACTCCAAACCCTCCTCTACTTCATGCGAAAAGAGGATTAGAAAGCGAAAATCATTTTATGAAAAAACCAGTTATTGGGATTACAGGAAACGAAAAAACTCATCCAGATGATGACATCATGATGAGCTACGTAGCAAAAGGCTTTGTTGAAAGCGTTAAAGACGCTGGAGGGATTCCCATCATCCTACCGATTGGTGATCAAGAAATGGCCTGCCACTATATCAGTATGATTGACAAGCTCATCTTAACAGGTGGGCAAAATGTTGATCCAAAATTCTATGGTGAACCAAAAACTATTGATAGCGATGACTACCACCTTCAAAGAGATATCTTCGAACTGGCCCTCATCAAGGAAGCTATTAAACAGAAAAAGCCAATTTTTTCTGTCTGCCGTGGAACACAACTCTTTAACGTTGCCATGGGTGGAACTTTGTATCAAGATATCGAAGACCACTGGCAGGATTCTTCTGCTGAGTACACAACCCAACGCTTGGTGACAGAACCAAACACTGTTCTTCGAGAAATCTATGGAGAAATCTCTCATATCAACTCCTTCCACCACCAGAGTATCAAAGATTTAGCACCAAATTTAAAGATTGCGGCTCATGATCCTAAAGATGGTATCATTGAAGCTGTCATAAGTACGGATGATGTTGCCTTTCTCGGTGTCCAATGGCACCCAGAATTTCTATTTGAAAATCGTCCCAAGGATAAAAACCTCTTTGACTATGTCGTCAATGAACTTTAGATTAAATCTGTCTTTTCACGATAACTGAAGTAATTAGAATGTGAGACAATCAAATGGTCCAAGAGGACAATACCCATCAGGTCGCAGGCTTCTTTGACAAGTTTAGTGACATGATCATCATTACGACTAGGGGCTACTGCTCCTGAAGGATGATTGTGGACCAAGATGAGAGAGGTTGCCATATGCTTGATAGCATAGTGAAGAATCTCACGTGGTTCAGCAATACTACGAGTAGCTGAGCCGATAAAAATGGTCTGTTGATGGATGATTTGATTTTGAGTATTGAGATAGAGCGCCACCAGGTGCTCTTGTTTTTTATGTCCCAACTCCTGTTGCATCTTCTTGGCTAACTTTTGACTGCTGAGAATACTTTCCATCTCAAGGGTCTCGTGTTTGTGGATACGATGCCCCAGTTCAATCATAGCTTGCAATTCTATAGCCTTAACTCGCCCGATGCCAGACAGACTCTGCAATTCCTGCAGGGTCATTTTTTTCAAATCCGTTAGGCTTGAAAGATTGCTCAAAACTTTCTGGGCAATTTCAAAAACGCTAGTCTGGCGTGTTCCAGTTCTGAGTAAAATAGCTAGCAACTCTTGATTACTGAGCGCTTCTACTCCTTCCTTGGCCAGTCTTTCTCTTGGTAATAGTGAATCTTCTTGGAATGAAATACTGTACATAAAAATCCTCCTCACTTTATTATTCGTGAGAAGGATGAAAAATTAGATTTTTTTCTCAATTGGGGCTACACTAGCTAAAAGTTTTTTCAGGCCAACCTCTGGGAAATTGATTTTCAACTCCTGCGTAGCACCGCTACCTGAAACTTCCAGAACAGTTCCCTCTCCCCATTTCTTGTGGAGGGCAATGTCACCAATGGACCAATTTGTCTCACTAGACGCTGATTTTGTGCCAGCTGTAAATTGACCAAATGGGAGACCGCTTGACTGGATAGATTTTGGGGCTGCACTTCGTTTACGGTCTTGAAGTGCTTGCGCAAGACTCATACCTTGACCGAAAGCAAGACCACCACTGCTATATGACGCTTTAAAACTTGTATTTGCTGGACGGGCTAGGCCTTGATACTCAAGTAAGTCTGAGCTAATTTCGTTAATAAAACGAGTCGGACGGTTATAGTTGGTACGACCAAAAAGCAGGCGTGAGTTGGCATTGGTCAGATAGAGAATTTTCTCTGCACGCGTAATTCCTACATAGGCCAGACGGCGTTCTTCTTCCAATTCATCTGGATCCTCGGCTGCACGACTAAGTGGAAAGACATTTTCTTCCATCCCAATCAAAAAGACAACTGGAAACTCAAGACCTTTGGCAGCATGCAGGGTCATCAGGGTCACTTCTGATGTCTCCTGACTACCTGAATCTGTGTCTGCAATTAAGGCCAAATCATTTAAGAAACGACTCAGTTTATCCAGACCAGTTTCCTCTTCTGACACATCAGAAGTGTCATCAAAGTTTTTCGTCACAGAAAGGAACTCTTCGATATTTTCAACCCGAGCCTTACTTTCCAGAGTTGCTTGGGCATTAAGAATATCGACGTAACCTGTTTTGTCTAGAACTGCTTCAACCAACTCAGTAATGCTTAAGTGGTCCAGTTGCTCCCGCAAATCCAGAATCATATTGGCAAAATCCCAGATAGACTGGGCTGCTTTTCCTTTGATGCCAGACAACATGATGTTTGCTGAAGCATCTAACATAGACACATTTTGCATATTTGCAAAATCACGAATTTTCTCAACAGTGCCTGGCCCAATTCCACGCTTCGGTTCGTTGATAATGCGCTCAAAACTGATATTGTCACTCAAATTGGCAATAAGATTGAGGTAAGCGATAATATCTCGGATTTCCTTACGGCTGTAGAACTTGGTTCCACCAACCATTGTATAAGGAATATTTGATTTGAGCAAGGCTTCCTCAATAGTACGGGACTGCGCATTAGTACGGTAAAGAACTGCAAAATCCTTGTGAAGGAAGTTTTGACTGCGACCAAGGTCATCAATGGTTTTGGCTACAAATACAGCCTCATCTAGCTCATCATTGGCACGATAATAAACGATTTGTTCCCCATCAGCGTTTTGAGTCCAGAGATTCTTAGGACGGCGGTTTTTATTGTTTTTAATGACCTCGTTGGCCGCTTGAAGAATGGTTTTAGTTGAGCGATAATTCTCCTCCAACAAAACAACCTTGGCTTGGGGATAATCTTTCTCAAAATCCAAAATATTCTGCATATCAGCACCACGCCAACCATAGATAGACTGGTCAGCATCCCCAACCACACAGATATTTTTAAAACGTGAAGCCAAGAGTTTGACCAGTTGGTACTGGGCACGGTTAGTATCTTGGTACTCATCAACATGGATGTACTGAAACTTCTGCTGATAGTAGGTCAAGACATCAGGGTTTTGATCAAAGAGACGTAAGGTCAGCATAATCAAATCATCAAAGTCAACTGACTCCGACTGACGCAGTTCTTTTTGGTAAGCAGTGTAACACTGGGACACGATTTGCGTATACATATCGCCAGCTTGGGCAGCATAAGCTACATCATCAATCAGGTCATTCTTGGCATTGGAAATGGTCCCTAAGATGCTTCGTTCATTCCATTTTTTAGGATCCAAGTTCAACTGCTTGAGAATACGTTTCATGAGCGTTCGCTGTTCACCAGGATCCACAATCGTAAAATTACGGTTATAGCCAATATGGTCCGCATCCCGACGCAAAATACGAACACACATGGAGTGGAAGGTCGCAATCAGACAGTCCTGAGTGGCTGGATTGAGGCTATAAGCACGCTCCTTCATCTCACGCGCAGCCTTATTTGTAAAGGTAATGGCCAAGATATTCCAAGGATTGACCATCTTTTCATCAATCAAATAAGCAATACGGTGGGTCAAAACTCGAGTCTTCCCAGAGCCAGCCCCTGCCATGATCAACAAGGGCCCTTCTGTCGTTTGCACCGCCTCAGCCTGACGGTCATTCATTCCATTTAATAATGCGTTCATCTTCTCTTCCTTACTCTTGAAGTCAATATTTCTATTATATCAGAATTCAGGGAAAATATCTTTACCTAGACTGGTTACGTGTAGAAGACAACTCCTTATATCTAGATAAAAAATGAGCTTGGATATTATTTCCAAACTCATTTATTACTCAATGAAAATCGAAGTGCAAACTAGGAAGCTAGCCGCAGGCTGTACTTGAGTACGGCAAGGTGAAGCTGACGTGGTTTGAAGAGATTTTCGAAGAGTATAAAGTCAATTACAATATACTAGAACAAACCTAGAACGGTTCCATCGCTTTCAACATCCATGTTGAGGGCTGCTGGTCGTTTGGGAAGCCCCGGCATAGTCATAACATCACCAGTTAGAGCGACTATGAAGCCTGCACCTAATTTTGGTACTAATTCACGAATGGTAATTTCAAAGTTTTCAGGTGCTCCAAGTGCATTTGGATTGTCAGAGAAACTGTACTGAGTTTTAGCCATACAGATTGGCAATTTATCCCATCCGTTTTGAACGATTTGCGCGATTTGTGTTTGCGCTTTCTTCTCAAAGTTCACTTTGCTACCACGGTAGATTTCAGTAACAATCTTTTCAATCTTTTCTTGGACAGAAAGGTCATTATCATACAAACGTTTGTAGTTAGCTGGATTTTCAGAGATAGTCTTAACAACCGTTTCAGCAAGAGCTACTCCACCTTCCGCACCATCAGCCCAGACACTAGCCAACTCAACTGGTACATCGATTGAGGCACAAAGTTCTTTCAAGGCTGCAATTTCAGCTTCTGTATCAGAAACAAATTCATTGATTGCTACAACTGCAGGTACTCCAAATTTACGGATATTTTCAACGTGACGTTTCAAGTTAGCAAAACCTGCACGAACCGCCTCCACATTTTCCTCTGCAAGAGCGTCTTTAGCCACACCACCATTCATCTTAAGGGCACGAAGGGTTGCAACAATAACTACAGCATCTGGCGAAGTTGGCAAGTTTGGTGTCTTGATATCAAGGAATTTCTCAGCACCAAGGTCTGCACCGAAACCAGCTTCAGTAACTGTGTAATCAGCCAAGTGAAGGGCTGTGCTTGTTGCCAAGACTGAATTACATCCATGAGCAATATTGGCAAATGGACCACCGTGTACAAAGGCAGGTGTACCGTAAATTGTCTGAACCAGGTTCGGTTTAATAGCATCCTTCAAAATCAAAGCCAAGGCACCTTCAACCTGCAAATCACCTACAGAAACAGGTGTACGGTCATAGCGATAACCAATTACGATATTGGCCAAACGGCGTTTCAAGTCCTCGATGTCTGTTGCCAAGCAAAGAATTGCCATGATTTCGGAAGCAACGGTAATATCAAAGCCATCCTCACGTGGAATACCGTTTAGAGGACCACCAAGTCCAACGGTCACATGGCGAAGAGCACGGTCGTTCAAGTCAACGACACGTTTCCAGAGGATACGACGTTGGTCAATTCCCAGCTCATTGCCTTGGTGCAAGTGGTTGTCAATCAAGGCAGAAAGGGCGTTGTTGGCAGTTGTAATGGCATGCATATCGCCAGTAAAGTGGAGATTGATGTCCTCCATTGGTAGAACTTGAGCGTAACCACCTCCTGCAGCACCACCCTTAATTCCCATGACTGGACCAAGAGATGGTTCGCGGATAGCAATCATGGTTTTCTTGCCAATCTTGTTCAAGGCATCCGCAAGACCAATGGTAATAGTTGATTTTCCTTCACCTGCAGGTGTTGGGTTGATGGCAGTAACCAAAATCAATTTCCCAACTGGATTGCTCTCAACTGCACGAATTTTATCAAAGCTGAGCTTAGCCTTGTATTTTCCATACAACTCCAAATCGTCGTAAGAAATACCAAGTTTCTCTACAACATCAACAATTGGCTTCAACTCAATACTCTGTGCGATTTCAATATCTGTTTTCATTCAAAACTCCTCTAACCTCTTATATGATAATTCATTATAACACAAAACAAGATTTTTAACATCCCAAAACTCTCTAAACGTTCGTAAATATCCCTGTTTTTAAGGTTTTTAGAGCCCTTTCTTAAATTTTATATGGCTTTATAGTTTGAAACTATAGTAAATCTCCGTTTTTACCAAAAATTTATCGCTTTCATTTTACTTACCGTTTATTTTTGTGTACAATAGTGCTATGAAAATTTTAGTTACATCGGGCGGTACCAGTGAAGCTATCGATAGCGTCCGCTCTATCACTAACCATTCTACAGGTCGCTTGGGGAAAATCATCACAAAAACCTTGCTTGATGCAGGGCATGAAGTTTGTTTAATTACGACAAAACGAGCTCTGAAGCCAGAAGCCCATCCCAACCTAAGTATTCTAGAAATTACCAATACCAAGGACCTTCTACTGGAAATGCAAGAACGGGTTGCAGATTATCAGGTTTTGATTCACTCAATGGCGGTGTCCGACTACACTCCTGTTTATATGACAGGGCTTGAGGAAGTTCAGGCTAGCTCCAATCTAGAAGAGTTTTTAAGCAAGCAAAATCATCAGGCTAAGATTTCTTCAACTGATGAGGTTCAGGTTTTGTTCCTGAAAAAAACACCCAAAATCATATCTCTAGTCAAGGAATGGAATCCTACTATTCATCTGATTGGTTTTAAACTACTGGTTGATGTCTCTGAAGATTATCTCATCGAGATTGCCCGAAAAAGTCTTATCAAGAAT
The DNA here is from genome assembly GCF_013277565.1 of Streptococcus sp. k-90. Taxonomy (GTDB): domain Bacteria; phylum Bacillota; class Bacilli; order Lactobacillales; family Streptococcaceae; genus Streptococcus. Next base: position 14,072 of record NZ_VMNE01000016.1, read on the forward strand.
CAAGCGGACTTAATCATTGCTAATGACCTGACTCAAATCTCAGCAGGTCAGCACCGAGCTATCTTCGTTGAGAAAGATCAGCTTCAAACAGCCCAGACTAAAGAAGAAATTGCAAAACTCCTCCTTGAAAAAATTCAAACCTATCATTCATAAGAAAGGAAAGCTATGGCACATATTCTCTTGGCTGTAACAGGGTCAATCGCCTCTTACAAGTCGGCAGATTTAGTCAGTTCTCTAAAAAAACAAGGTCATCAAGTCACGGTTTTAATGACTCGGGCCGCTACAGAGTTTATCCAACCTTTGACACTACAGGTCTTATCACAGAATCCTGTCCACCTTGATGTCATGAAGGAACCCTATCCTAATCAGATTAATCATATCGAACTTGGAAAAAAGGCAGATTTATTTATCGTAGCCCCTGCAACAGCTAACACAATTGCAAAGCTAGCCCACGGCTATGCTGACAACATGGTAACCAGCATAGCTTTAGCCTTGCCCAAAAATATTCCTAAACTAATAGCTCCTGCTATGAATACAAAAATGTATGACCATCCGGCAACTCAGACTAATCTGAAAACATTAGAAACATATGGCTATCAGCTGATTGCTCCCAGAGAATCCCTACTAGCTTGCGGAGACCATGGAAGGGGAGCCTTAGCTGACCTCACAATTATTTTAGAAAGAATAGAGGAAACTCTCGATGAAAAAACGCTCTAATATTGCACCCATTGCTATCTTTTTTGCAACCATGCTCGTGATACACTTTCTGAGCTCGCTTATCTTTAACCTTTTTCCATTTCCAATCAAACCGACCATCGTTCATATTCCTGTCATTATTGCCAGCATTATTTACGGTCCACGAGTTGGGGTTACACTTGGATTTTTGATGGGTCTACTTAGCTTGACAGTTAATACGATTACGATTCTACCAACAAGCTACCTCTTCTCTCCTTTCGTACCAAATGGGAACATCTACTCAGCTATCATTGCCATCGTCCCACGTATTTTGATTGGTTTGACTCCGTACCTAGTTTATAAACTGATGAAAAATAAAACTGGTCTTATTTTAGCTGGTGCCCTTGGTTCACTTACCAACACAGTCTTTGTACTCGGTGGAATTTTCTACCTTTTTAGAAATGTCTTTGATGGTAATATCCAAAAACTCTTAGCAACCGTTATCTCAACAAACTCCATTGCAGAATTAGTCATTTCCGCAGTTCTAACCCTAGCTATTGTTCCAAGACTACAAACTTTGAAGAAATAAAAACAATCTCTGCTTTCAAGCTTGAAGGTGGAGATTTTGTTTGAGGTAGTTTCTTTTTAGTGAACTCTTTACCAATATTTATACTCAATGAAAATCAAAAAGCAAACTAGGAATCTGGCCACAGGTTGCTCAAAACACAGTTTTGAGGTTGCAGACGGAAGCTGACGTGGTTTGAAGAGGTTTTCGAAGAGTATTAACTTAAAAATGACCTATAAACCTAAGTAAATCCTTGCTTTATTGTCTATTTTATTGTACTATACTAGTGTATATACAGTTAAAAGGAGATTCTTATGAATACACGGAAAAAGACACAATTTATGACAATGACTGCCCTCTTAACGGCTATTGCGATTTTGATTCCAATTGTTATGCCTTTTAAAATTGTCATTCCACCTGCTTCTTACACTTTGGGGAGCCACATCGCTATTTTTATCGCTATGTTCTTGTCGCCCTTGATGGCAATTTTTGTCATCCTAGCCTCAAGTTTTGGATTTTTGATGGCTGGCTATCCCATGGTTATCGTTTTTCGAGCTTTTTCACATATATTTTTTGGAACTTTAGGAGCTCTTTACCTACAAAAATTCCCCGATACCCTAGATAAACCAAAATCTTCCTGGATTTTCAACTTTGTTTTAGCTGTCGTTCATGCCCTTGCTGAAGTATTAGCCTGTATCGTTTTTTACGCAACTTCTGGTACTAATGTAGAAAATATGTTTTATGTTCTCTTTGTGCTAGTTGGATTTGGCACAATTATCCATAGTATGGTAGACTATACATTAGCACTAGCTGTCTATAAAGTGCTTCGAAAACGCCGTTAAAAGGAAGAAATATGACAAAAGATCGCAAACAAGCCCTGCTCCAACTCTTGAAAGAAGCTCCTAAAGCTCTCAACGGCCAAAGTTTAGCTGAACATTTTCATGTTACACGCCAGATCATTGTACAGGACATTGCAATTTTAAGAGCCGATGGCGCTCCTATCCTATCCACTAATCGTGGCTACATCTATAAACAGATTGATACCAATCCTTATGTCCATAAACTTTTCAAGGTGAAACATGAGGTTGAAGAAATAGGTCAAGAACTCCTTGCTATCGTTGATAATGGTGGACGTGTTCAAAATACCTTGATTGACCATCCCGTTTATGGAGAAATTGAAACCTTGCTGAAACTGTCTTGTCGTAGAGATGTGCAACATTTTCTAGAACAAGTCGAGCATTCTGACTTTAGACCTCTATCTGAATTGACAGATGGCATCCATTACCACCTAGTCGAAGCCGAAACACAACAAGACCTCCACTATATCGAGGAGGCCTTAGATCAGCTCGGCTATTTAGTAAAAGATTAAAAAATTTCTTTCTCCCAGCCATCTTCTGTACGGTGTCGGTAGAAAAACTCTGACTTATCAGGAGCTCCCATCATCTCCATCAATGGTAACATATCATAGGCCAGATCCAAGTTTGGAATCTGGTCTTTTTGCACCCAAGAAACTTCTCCCTCTTCTGAAGATTGAAGAGTTCCAGTAAACTCAGTCGCCTTATAACAAAAGACGATATAGCGCCCACCTGTATCCAGAGGCCAATTTTTAATGCCGACAAGTTGAGGATTTTGAATGGTTAACCCTGTTTCTTCATAGATTTCACGAATGACAGACTCCGCAAAAGCCTCACCATTTTCAACATGACCTCCAGGAAAGGCATAACCAGACCAGCGATTGGTTTCAGGAGAGCGATACTGCATAACCACGCGCTGAGTTTCGAGGTCTTCAATCAGACAAATATTTGTTAAAATCGTTAATTGGGAACGGGACATATTTTCTCCTTTAGATAATATTCTAATCCAACGCCTTGACTTCCAGTATCATATCACGAATCTGAGCTGCTAGTTCAAAGTCAAGCACTTCGACGGCTTCTTGCATTTGTTTCTCTAGTTTCTTGACAAGTTCTTTGCGCTCTTGTTTATTGAGGCTATTGATATCTACTTCCTTGTCTTCTTCCTTGGCAACAGTCTTAGTTACGGCAATCAAGTCACGGATTTCTTTCTTGATTGTTTGTGGTACGATACCATGCTCTTCATTATAAGCCATCTGGATTTTCCGACGGCGAGCAGTTTCATCAATGGCACGTTGCATAGACTGAGTCAAAGTGTCCGCATACATAATGACATGGCCTTCGCTGTTACGGGCGGCACGTCCAATGGTCTGGATGAGGCCACGTTCGTTACGAAGGAAACCTTCCTTGTCAGCATCGAGAATGGCAACCAAGCTAACCTCAGGAACATCAATCCCTTCACGGAGCAGGTTAATTCCGACCAAGACATCAAAGACACCCAAGCGCAAGTCACGGATAATCTCTGTCCGCTCTAAAGTCTTGATATCCGAGTGCATGTACTTAACCTTAATGCCCATTTCCTTGAAGTAGTCGGTTAAGTCCTCTGCCATCTTCTTGGTTAAGGTTGTGATAAAGGTACGCTCATTCTTCTCAACACGGGCATTAATTTCACCTAAGAGGTCATCAATCTGTCCCATAGTCGGACGGACTTCCACCTCAGGATCCAAGAGTCCTGTTGGACGAATGATTTGCTCAATCACTGTCTCGGTCTGTTCATTTTCATAGTCACCAGGTGTCGCTGAAACGTAAACAATCTGATGCACATGGCTTTCAAACTCTTCACGACGTAAAGGTCGATTGTCCAAAGCTGATGGCAAACGGAAACCATAATTAACCAGCATTTCCTTACGCGAACGGTCTCCATTGTACATGCCCTTGATTTGCCCCATGGTCATGTGACTTTCATCAATCATGATCAAGAAATCATCTGGAAAGAAATCTAAGAGCGTATAAGGAGGCTCTCCTTCGCTACGTCCATCCATATGGCGTGAATAGTTTTCAACCCCGTTGGTATAGCCCATCTCACGCAGCATTTCAATATCATACTCTGTTCGCTGTTTCAAACGTTGAGCTTCTAGCAATTTGCCTTCCTTTTCAAAGACAGCTAGTTGCTCTTCTAATTCGCCCTGAATTTTAGCAATGGCAACTTCCATGTGATCATCATTGGTCACAAAGTGAGTCGCAGGGAAAATCGCCAAATGATCCACTTCTCCTAATACCTGACCAGTCAGAGCCTCAACTTCACGGATACGGTCAATTTCGTCTCCAAAAAATTCTACTCGAAAGGCATGCTCATCACGGGAAGCTGGGAAAATCTCCACCACATCCCCACGAACACGAAATCTTCCCCGTTGGAAATCAATATCATTGCGTTCAAACTGAATATCGACCAAATCATTCAAAAGTTTATCACGAGAAATCTCTAAGCCTGGACGCAGACTCACGACACTATCAGCGTATTCCTTGGGCGAACCCAAACCATAGATACAAGAGACTGAAGCCACGACAATAACATCATTGCGCTCTAAAAGGGCTGAAGTTGCTGAGTGTCGGAGCTTATCAATCTCGTCATTGACAGAACTATCCTTCTCAATATAGGTATCACTGGAAGGAACATAGGCCTCAGGCTGGTAATAATCATAGTAAGATACGAAATACTCAACAGCATTTTCAGGGAAAAATTCCTTAAACTCCCCATAGAGCTGGCCTGCCAGAGTCTTATTGTGGGCAATGACCAGAGTTGGTTTATTGACTTTGGAAATGACCTGACTCATGGTATAGGTCTTCCCTGTTCCGGTCGCCCCCATCAGAATCTGAGCTTTTTCTCCACTCTCGATATTATCAACCAACTGTTCGATAGCTTGGGGTTGATCTCCTGATGGTTGATATTTTGATACTAGTTTAAATTGATTATCTGTAATACGATTGATCATAAGAATCCTCTCTCCATGTGCTATTCCTATTTTAGCATACTTGTAGAATTTTCACGAAAAAAAGGACGAACCGAAGTCACATCCTTTCATTTTCTTTCTTTAATTGATAGGCGAGATAGACAATCATCAGTAGCAAGACCAGACTTGTCATGACAGAACCTTCAATCCCAAAAGAACCACCTGATATCCAGGCTTGATTGCCTTGTGGTAAAAAGGTCATCAAAGACGTTCCTGACGGTTGACCACTAACTAAAATCCCAAATAAATTTCCCTGAGCAAAATTCCAAGCACCATGAATACCTGCAACACCCCAAACAGTATCTGTTTTGAGAAGGTAAAGAGACATAGCAACTCCGAATAGGAAGAGATTCACTAGAGATAGAGGGGTTAGACCAGAATTGCCCATATGAAGTAGGGTGAAGAATATGCTAGATATGACAACAGCAAGTTTTAAATTGGTTCTTGAGGCCAATTGAGGTAGGAGCCAAGTACGGGCCACCACTTCTTCTGTTGTCCCCTGTAAAATCCAAAATGGAATGGTAAAAATGACAAAGACAAGCGAGTAAGGATTCAAGTGAATAGACTCAAAACGATATTGCCCTAATGCTACTAAACCTAACAAGGTCAGAAGAAAAAGTGCCAAACCTAGACCAAAGCCTTTAAGAAGATTGCTGAAGAAATTCTCTCTATAAAATCCCAAGGTTCGAATAGGCCTTTTCTCAATTTTTCTAGTCCATCTGAATACAGTGTTGAGAACAAAACCAAAGGACAGCAATTCTAAAATTAAACGAAAGTCACTTGTTTTATCCGTCAAGCTCACCAGCAAGTTTTGGAAGTAGCTTGCAAGATTTTGACCAGCCTCTCCAAAATTTCTAGCAAGGCCGACGAGAGCTAACAAGCTAATACCATACAAAGTATATGCAACAAACTCTCCTATAAAGACAAAAACAAAGGCTAACAAGGGGCTTGTGTAGAGGTTTAACCGCATTTGAGAAGCTTGGAAGTCTTTAAAAATTCTTTTGTTCTTCATATCTCCGTCCTCTTTTCTTCTATTATTACTATTATTATAGCACTTTGTGGTAGCAGTTCAAGAAAGAAATAAAGGGGCTTTTATGTTATATTTTCTGACACAGAAATATAAAAATTTGCCTTTTTTTAATTTTTCTGATATAATGGGAAAATATTCGGAAAAGGAGACTAAAAATGAAGAAAAAATTTCTAGCATTTTTGCTAATTTTATTCCCAATTTTCTCATTAGGTATTGCGAAAGCTGAAACGATTAAGATTGTTTCTGATACCGCCTATGCACCTTTTGAGTTTAAAGATTCAGATCAAACTTATAAAGGAATCGATGTTGACATTATTAATAAAGTCGCAGAGATTAAAGGATGGAATATTCAGATGTCTTATCCTGGATTTGACGCAGCGGTAAATGCGGTTCAAGCTGGTCAAGCTGACGCAATTATGGCAGGAATGACAAAAACTGCAGAGCGTGAAAAAGTTTTCACCATGTCTGATACTTACTATGATACAAAAGTTGTCATTGCAACTACAAAGTCACACAAGATTAGTCAGTATGAACAATTAAAAGGTAAAACTGTTGGTGTTAAAAACGGTACTGCCGCTCAACGTTTCCTTGAAAGTATTAAGGATAAATATGGCTTTAGCATTAAAACATTTGACACTGGTGATTTGATGAACAACAGCTTGAGTGCTGGTGCCATCGATGCCATGATGGATGACAAACCTGTTATCGAATATGCCATTAACCAAGGTCAAGACCTCCATATTGAAATGGATGGTGAAGCTGTGGGAAGTTTTGCTTTCGGTGTGAAAAAAGGAAGCAAATACGAGCACCTGGTTACTGAATTTAACCAAGCCTTGACTGAAATGAAAAAAGATGGTAGTCTTGATAAAATCATCAAGAAATGGACTGCTTCATCGTCTTCAGCAGTGCCAACTACAACTACTCTAGCGGGCTTAAAAGCTATTCCTGTTAAAGCTAAATATATCATTGCCAGCGATTCTTCTTTTGCACCTTTTGTTTTCCAAAATTCAAGCAACCAATTTACTGGTATTGATATGGACTTGATTAAGGCCATCGCTAAAGACCAAGGTTTTGAAATTGAAATTACCAACCCTGGTTTCGATGCAGCTATCAGTGCTGTCCAAGCTGGTCAAGCTGATGCTATCATTGCTGGTATGTCTGTCACAGATGCTCGTAAGGCAACTTTTGACTTCTCAGAATCCTACTACACTGCCAATACTATCCTTGGTGTCAAAGAATCAAGCACTATTGCTTCTTATGATGATTTGAAAGGGAAGACAGTTGGTGTTAAAAACGGAACTGCTTCTCAAACCTTCCTAACAGAAAATCAAAGCAAATACGGTTACAAAATCAAAACTTTCGCTGACGGTTCATCAATGTATGACAGTTTAAACACTGGTGCCATCGATGCCGTTATGGATGATGAGCCTGTTCTCAAATATTCTATCAGCCAAGGTCAAAAATTGAAAACACCAATCGCTGGAACTCCAATCGGTGAAACAGCTTTTGCTGTTAAAAAAGGAGCAAATCCAGAATTGATTGAAATGTTCAACAACGGGCTTGCAAACCTTAAAGCAAACGGAGAATTCCAAAAGATTCTTGACAAATACCTAGCTAGCGAATCTTCATCTACTTCAACAAGCACTGTTGATGAAACCACAATCTGGGGCTTGCTTCAAAACAACTACAAACAGCTCCTTAGCGGGCTTGGTATCACTCTTGCTCTAGCTCTTATCTCATTTGCTATTGCTATTGTTATCGGGATTATCTTCGGTATGTTTAGTGTCAGCCCCTACAAATCTCTTCGTGTGATTTCTGAGATTTTCGTTGACGTTATCCGTGGTATTCCATTGATGATTCTTGCAGCCTTCATCTTCTGGGGAATTCCAAACTTCATCGAGTCTATCACAGGACAACAAAGTCCAATTAACGACTTTGTAGCTGGTACCATTGCCCTTTCGCTCAATGCAGCCGCTTATATCGCTGAAATCGTTCGTGGTGGTATTCAGGCCGTTCCAGTTGGTCAAATGGAAGCCAGCCGAAGCTTGGGGATTTCTTATGGCAAAACCATGCGTAAGATTATCTTGCCACAAGCAACTAAATTAATGTTGCCAAACTTTGTTAACCAATTCGTTATCGCTCTTAAAGATACAACTATCGTATCTGCTATCGGTTTGGTTGAACTCTTCCAAACTGGTAAGATTATCATTGCCCGTAACTACCAAAGTTTCAAGATGTATGCAATCCTTGCTATCTTCTATCTTGTAATTATCACACTTTTGACTAGACTAGCGAAACGCTTAGAAAAGAGGATTCGTTAATGGCAAAATTAAAAATTGATGTAAATGACTTACATAAGCAATATGGAAAAAATAAGGTCCTAAAAGGAATTACGACTAAGTTCTATGAAGGAGACGTTGTCTGTATCATCGGGCCTTCAGGTTCTGGTAAGTCAACTTTCCTTCGTAGTCTCAATCTTCTAGAAGAAGTTACGAGTGGTCATATCACTGTGAACGGCTATGACTTAACTGAAAAAACTACCAACGTTGACCACGTCCGTGAAAATATCGGAATGGTGTTCCAACACTTCAATCTTTTCCCACATATGTCTGTTTTGAACAACATCACCTTTGCTCCCATTGAGCACAAGTTGATGACTAAGGAAGAAGCTGAGAAATTGGGAATGGAGTTGCTTGAGAAAGTTGGGCTAGCAGATAAAGCTAATGCCAACCCAGATAGCCTATCAGGTGGTCAAAAGCAACGTGTAGCCATCGCTCGTGGACTAGCAATGAATCCAGACATCATGCTCTTCGATGAACCTACTTCTGCCCTTGACCCTGAGATGGTTGGAGACGTACTGAACGTTATGAAGGAATTGGCTGAGCAAGGCATGACCATGATTATCGTAACCCATGAGATGGGATTTGCTCGTCAAGTTGCTAACCGCGTTATCTTTACTGCAGATGGCGAGTTTCTTGAAGACGGAACACCTGATCAAATCTTTGATAACCCGCAGCACCCACGTCTGAAAGATTTCTTGGACAAGGTCTTAAACGTCTAACCTCAAACTGTAAGGATTTCCTTGCAGTTTTTTTCTATCTCGTATTGGATTTTTTGATTTTTCGGAAAATTATGTTAGAATTAAGTTTATGAAATGAGATTTCCTCATACCTAGTAAGACTAGGAATAAAAATAGAAATTAGGTAGCTAGATGTCATCTAAGGTTATTGTTACAATTTTCGGTGCGAGTGGAGACCTGGCTAAACGCAAGCTCTACCCTTCCCTTTTTAGACTTTATAAATCCGGCAATCTTTCCAAGCACTTTGCAGTTATTGGAACTGCCCGTCGTCCTTGGAGCAAGGAATATTTTGAATCTGTTGTTGTCGAATCTATCCTTGATTTGGCAGATAGTACCGAACAGGCTCAAGAGTTCGCTAGCCACTTCTACTATCAAAGTCATGATGTCAATGATACAGAACACTACATTTCTTTGCGTCAATTGCAGGCTGAACTAAATGACAAGTACCAAGCTGAAGACAACAAGCTCTTCTTCTTGTCTATGGCACCTCAGTTCTTTGGAACTATTGCCAAACACCTCAAGTCTGAAAACATCGTAGACGGTAAAGGTTTTGAGCGTTTAATCGTTGAAAAACCGTTTGGTACAGATTACGCAAGCGCAAGCAAGTTGAATGACGAGCTCCTAGCAACATTTGACGAAGAACAAATTTTCCGTATTGACCATTATCTTGGTAAGGAAATGATCCAAAGTATCTTTGCAGTTCGCTTTGCAAACTTGATTTTTGAAAACGTTTGGAACAAGGATTTTATCGACAATGTTCAAATTACCTTTGCTGAGCGCTTAGGCGTAGAAGAACGTGGTGGCTACTATGATGAATCTGGTGCCCTCCGTGACATGGTTCAAAACCACACTCTACAACTCCTTTCTCTCCTTGCCATGGACAAGCCAGCAAGCTTCACAAAGGACGAGATTCGCGCTGAGAAGATTAAGGTCTTTAAAAACCTCTATCATCCAACAGATGAAGAGCTTAAAGAACACTTTATCCGTGGTCAATACCGTTCAGGTAAGATTGATGGAATGAAATACATCTCTTATCGTAGCGAGCCAAATGTTAATCCAGAATCAACAACTGAAACCTTTGCGTCTGGTGCCTTCTTTGTAGACAGCGATCGATTCCGTGGTGTTCCTTTCTTCTTCCGTACGGGTAAACGTCTGACTGAAAAAGGAACTCATGTCAACATTGTCTTTAAACAAATGGATTCTATCTTTGGTGAGCCACTTGCTCCAAACATTTTGACCATCTATATCCAACCAACAGAAGGATTCTCTCTTAGCCTAAATGGGAAACAGGTAGGAGAAGAATTCAACTTAGCTCCTAACTCACTTGATTACCGTACAGATGCGACCGCAACTGGTGCTTCTCCAGAACCATACGAGAAATTGATTTATGATGTCTTAAATAACAACTCAACTAACTTTAGCCACTGGGATGAAGTTGGTGCCTCATGGAAATTGATTGACCGTATCGAAGAGCTCTGGGCTGAAAATGGTGCCCCACTTCATGACTATAAAGCTGGAAGCATGGGACCTCAAGCTAGCTTTGACTTACTTGAAAAATTCGGTGCCAAATGGACTTGGCAACCAGATATCGCCTACCGTCAAGATGGTCGTTTAGAATAAAAAAATTTCCTGCAAGTTTATGCCTTGCAGGATTTTTGCTTCTGATTAGATTAAGCCTTCCAAGAGACCTTTCATAAAGTTTTCTGAGTTAAACTCTCCAATATCATCGATTTTTTCACCAAAACCAATCAATTTTACAGGAATATTGAGTTCTTCACGGATGGCTAAAACAACACCACCTCGAGCAGTTCCATCAATCTTAGTCAAGACAATTCCCGTTAAAGGTGTGATTTTCGAAAATTCTTTGGCCTGTACCAAGGCATTCTGACCTGTTGATGCATCAAGAGCCAAGAAAGTTTCATGAGGGGCTTCTGGCACAACACGTTTGATGATACGACCAATCTTTTCCAATTCTGCCATTAAGTTTTCTTTGTTTTGCAAACGACCAGCAGTATCAATCATGAGAATATCGATACCTTCAGCCACGGCACGTTCCATGCCATCAAAGACCACACTGGCTGGGTCAGCTTTTTCAGGTCCAGTCACAACTGGAACGTCCACACGACGGCCCCATTCAGCTAGCTGGGCCACTGCTCCTGCACGGAAGGTATCTGCCGCAACCAACATGACTTTCTTACCTGCTTGTTTGTAGCGGTGGGCTAGTTTCCCGATAGAAGTTGTTTTCCCAACACCATTAACCCCAACAAAGAGCATGACTGTCAAGCCATCTTGGAAGTGGATTCTTTCATCGTAGTTGCCACCTTTTTCATAAAGTTCAACCAATTTCTCAATGATGACACGGCGAAGTGCTTCGGGTTTCTTGGCGTTTTCAAGCTTGGCTTCGTAACGTAGCTCCTCTGTTAAGTTAGAAGCGACTTGGACACCAACGTCACTCATGATCAACAGTTCTTCCAACTCCTCGAAGAATTCTTCATCGACAGAGCGGAAATTAGCAAAGAAGGCATTCAAGCGGGCACCGAAGCCTGTACGAGTTTTCTTAAGACTACGGTCATATTTTTCCTGAACAGTTTCTTCTGCTTGAGGCCTTTCTGCTTCAAGAACTTCAAAACTATTTTCTTCTACAGTCTCTAGAAGCTCAGTATCCTCTTCATCTATAACTTCTTCTGATGTTGGAAATTCTTCTATTTCTTCTTGAGAAACTTCTACAGTTGACTCTGAATCCAGACTTTCTTCAACTGTCTCTTGATTTTCGTCTTCTTCAAACACAGCTTCTTCAGAACTTTCAACTTCTGCTTCTTCATGAGGAACTTCCTCAGCTTCTGTAAGAGAAGGCTCAACATCTTCAGACAAATCAAGATTTTCCAGAGCTTCTTTTACAACTTCTTCGATTTTAGGTTCTTCTTTTTTTCCGAATAGACGGTCAAATAATCCCATATCTTAGTTCTCCTTTAGCACATATTCTTCGATAGCCCAGGCGACAGCTTCCTCATCATTGGTCATTGGAGTTACCACATTTGCGACTGCCTTAACTTCAGGAACAGCGTTTTGCATGGCAACACCGAGCCCTGCCCACTCAATCATAGAAAGGTCATTGGCCTCATCACCACAGGCCATAACTTGACTTTGGTCGATTCCAAGATGGCTGATTAGTTTTGCCAAACCTGTTGCTTTATGAACATTCTTTGGTGACCACTCTAGCAACATTTCACGTGATTTAAAGATTTCATATTGGTCAAACAATTCTGGAGAAATCTTCTGAATGGCTGCATCCAAGGGTTCTTGAGCAAAGGCAGTCACACATTTATTATAGGTCATTTGGCTGGATAGGTCTTCAAAGGCCACTGGAACAAAGGTCAATGCTGGATTGAATTTGGCATAAAGACTTTCTTGGTCCGATTGGATTTGATAAACAGTTCCTTCTGAGATGGCATCAAGAGGCAGTGATAATTTCTCTGTTTCTTCATACAAACGTGCCACATCATCATATGAAAAGACTGTTTTATCAAGGATTTCACCTGTATTCTTCTGAACCAAACCACCATTAAAGGTAATCGTATACTCATCTTCCTGACCGTCAGTCCCTAGCTCATGGAGAAAGAAATCCATAGCTTTTAAGGGACGACCAGTTGTTAATACGACCTTGATACCACGATCACGCGCTGCTTTCAAGGTTGCCTTAGTACGATCCGTCAGCCTTTTATCAGTAGTTAGCAAGGTCCCATCCAAGTCCAATGCAATCAATTTTATATCTGCCATTATAAGCCCTCCATATAAGCTATAACCGACTGGTCTTTATGGTGACCAATCACAGTCTCTGCTAATTCTAAAATTTCAGGTCGTGCATTTTCAGGAGCTACAGGATGTCCTACAACCTGCATCATATGCAAGTCATTTAGATTGTCTCCAAAAGCCATAACCTGATCCATTGTGATGCCAAGTTTTTTAGCTAATTCAACAATAGCCACACCCTTATCGACATAGTCCAGAACAATATCAATGGATTCAAAGCCAGTTGTCATAGCCTTCACACCAGGAACGTTTTCGTTTACCCAAGCTTCCCCAGCTTCTAGCGTTTCTTCTGTGAAATTGGTTGTAAATTTGAAAATGTCATCTGTGATATCTTCCAAACTCGCTACTTTTTGGATATTTTCATTATAATGCTGGCTCTCTTTCAAATAGGTCTCATCAACCGTATCCAGAACATAAGAGCCTTTTTTGCCCGTCAAGAGTAATTTATTGATGTCTACATAAGGTGAAGTTTTCAGCTTTTCAAAAGTTGCCAGATAAAACTCACGAGACATGGTCGCTTCATACAAGTCTTGACCTCGATATTCTACCAAACTGCCATTTTCAGCGATAAAAATAATGTCATCACGAACATCAGCAAATAATTTTTCTAGAGACAGAAATCCACGCCCTGAAGCCACTGCAAAGTAAATCCCTTTTTCCTTGTAGGAAGCCAAGAGAGACTTGAGGCGATCCATATCAAAGCGTCCGTTTCCATCTAGAAAAGTTCCGTCCATATCTGTTGCTACTAGTTTAATTGTCATCCTTCAATACTTTCTAAATCTTTTAACTTCACCGAAACAATTTTTGACACACCTGATTCTTGCATGGTCACTCCATAGATAGAATCAGCCGCTGCCATGGTTCCCTTACGGTGTGTCACAACGATAAACTGGCTGTCCTTGTCAAATCGATTGAGGTAATCCCCGAAACGTTTAACATTGGCTTCATCCAGTGCAGCCTCTACCTCATCCAAGATAACAAAAGGAATGGTCTTTACACGGATAATGGAGAAGAGCAAAGCAAGAGCCGACAGGGCTTTTTCACCACCACTCATAAGGTTGAGAGACTGGATTTTCTTACCTGGCGGTTGAACAGAAATCTCAACCCCAGCTGTCAGCAAGTCTCCCTCAGTCAAAATGAGGTCCGCCTGACCTCCGCCAAACATCTGCTTGAAGGTCACTTTAAAGGATTCACGAATGGCTTCAAAGGTTGATTTAAAGCGTTCCTTGACCTCATCATTCATCTCTGTAATGGTCTCAAGGAGCAGGTTTTTCGCTGACAAAATGTCATCACTTTGGCTATTGAGGAAATCCAGACGGCTGTGAACTTCTTCGTACTGTTCAATAGCATCCAAATTGACAGGACCCAGTGAGCGAATAGCCTTCTCTAAATCCTGCACCTCTTGCTCTGCCAGATTGAGGTTTTCCAATTCATGTGCCTTTTCTAGTGCTTCAGTATAGCTAATCTGGTATTGGTCTGTTAATTGGCTTTGTAAATGGCGCAAGCGCTCGCTGATCTTTTCTTTCTTGGCTTCAGCACGTGTTTGCTTGCGAATCCACTCCTCATTCTGTTGGCGAGCCTGGTCCAAATGACTAGCAATATCATCCAGCTGACCTTCAATATCATCCAACTCAAACTGCTTGCGAATCAAACCTTGTTGGAGATTTGTTTTCTGGTTTTTAGCTTCTTCAGCCTGTTGACTGAGCAGTTCTGTATCAACCTTCTCAATATTATCAACCTTTTCTTGAAGAAGGCGTTGGATTTCATCTTGTTCAAGATCGAGATTATCTAGTTCCTTACCTAGGCGTTCAATATCAGCCACTTCATAACGTTTTTGCCCTTGCAGTTCTGTCTTAAGCAAGCGAGCTTGCGCTACCTCTTCTTGCAAGGTCTGATAACGTTCTTGGATGGCGTTTTTGTTAGACTTAATCTCTTCAATCTCAGCTTCCAGATTTTGCTTGTCACTGGCAATAGTAGCAAGGCGCTCTTGGTATTTTTCTTTATCTACTTGCCAATCTCCGTCAGAAAGACGATTTAATTCCTCTTCTTGAAGTTTCCAAAGAGTTTCCAGTTCTTCAACTTGTTGGCTGGTCTGCTGATAAGCGAGGGACAAGCCTTGCTCCTGAATACGTGCCTGCTCCCCCTGAGATTTGATGGCTTCTAATCTTTCTGTCAATCTAGCCATCTCATCTTGCAAGGTCTTCAAACTCGCCTCTTCTGAACGCAAGCTTGCTTCTTCTTCAGCAATTTCTTTTTGCAATTGTTCCAGTTCTGGCTTGATGAAAATGCTGTTATTCTGGCGATTGGCACCACCTGCATAAGAACCACCCGTGCGCAACTCTGTGCCGTCCAAAGTGACCATACGAACCTGATAACGAACTTGGCGCGCGGCTGCACGCGCATGTTCTACAGTATCAAAGATAGCCGTCGTAGCTAGTAAGTTCTTGAAAATGGATTCCAGTCTAGTATCAAAAGTAACCAACTCATCTGCCATACCCAAAAATCCCGGACTTGATGCGATAGCATCTTGATTCTGGCTTGAAATCGTACGCGCCTTGATCGTCGTCAACGGAAGGAAGGTTGCACGACCGGCTCTGTTCCGTTTAAGGAAATCAATGGCTCTAGTTGCCGACTCTTCATCTTCTACGATGATATGCTGACTACTCGCTCCAAGCGCAATCTCTAGGGCAGTTTGATAACGCACATCAAAAGTTAAATGCTCACTGACTGCACCAATAATCCCACCAAGGCGGTCTTTTTCTTGGAGAACACTCTTAACACCCGCGTAAAAGTTACTGTGATTTCTCAGGATATTTTCCAAACTCTGGGCTCTAGCCTGTTTGTTTTTAAGACTATCCAGACGGTCAAAGAGTTGACTTTGTTGAGCTTGATAGGAAGTTTTCTGCTCCTCTTGCTCCTTGGCACAGACTTGGTAATCAGCCAATAATTTCTGAACCTGCTCCTTAGCAGTTTCAAGCTCAGCCTCTTGCTGACTAGCCTTCTCTTTAGCTGAAGCTAGTTGTTCTTTGAGCTTTTCTAGTTGATCTGCTTGTTTTTGAGAAAGCTGACGGCTATTTTCCAACTCATTCTCGATGCGGGTCAGTTGGTTTGAGACATCGGCTTCTTCTTGTAGAAGAGCCACAAAGCGTTCACGTAAGAGCTCAATCATCTGGTCAGGATCATCTGAAAAAGCTAGTAATTCAGCTTCTAAACGATTGAGTTTTTGATTATTTTGGATTAGATTTTCTTCTAAAAGGGCTAAAGAGCTTTCCTTATCAGATTTTTCTTTGCTGAGTGATTTTCTCTTATCTTCCAAAGCAGCCAAACGAGCTTGTGCTTCCTGTTGATTGAGGGCTACTTGCTCAGATTCTAGTTTAGATAGGGCTAATTTTCTCTCTAAATCACTAATCAGACTGGTCAAGTCCATCAAACTGCCCTGATCTTTGGCCATTTCAGCCTGTAAATCTTGACGTTGCTTCTTGAGATTCTGATTTTCTTCTTCTAATTTTTCACGCTTCTGGTAGTAGCTCGTCAAGAGTTCCTGAACCTGAGCCAACTCTTCTTCTGTCAACTCTAATTCAGCCTTATTTTCCGTGATTTGAGCAACCAGGACATCTAAGTAAATAGCCTTGCGTTGACCTTCCAAGTCTAGAAACTTACGAGCATTTTCAGCTTGCTTTTTAAGAGGCTTGATTTGATTATCCAACTCGTAGATAATGTCTTCAAGACGGTCTAGATTATCCTGAGTTTGCTGCAGTTTGCTCTCAGTTTCTTTTCTGCGAGTCTTGTATTTTAAAACCCCAGCAGCTTCTTCAAAAATAGCACGGCGTTCCTCAGGTTTGGAATTAAAAATTTCCTCAACCTTTCCTTGGGAAATGATGGAGAAGGAATCTCGTCCCAAACCTGTATCCAAGAAAAGATCATGAATATCACGCAGACGGACTTTCTTGCCGTCAATTTTGTATTCGCTATCTCCACTACGATAGATATGGCGTTCTACCCTGATTTCTTGACCTGCGTCCTTGATAAATCCGTCATTATTATCCAAAGTCACAACTACAGAAGCATAATTGAGCGGTTTGCGACTTTCAGTTCCAGCAAAAATGACATCCGGCATCTTGCCGCCACGGAGACTCTTGACACTAGACTCCCCCAAGGCCCAACGCAGACTTTCTGTAATATTCGACTTTCCAGATCCATTGGGGCCAACAACTGCCGTCACACCTTGGTCAAAGACAACCTTGGTCTTATCAGCAAAAGACTTGAATCCCTGAATTTCGATTTCCTTTAAATACATGAATCCAGCCCTTTCTCGACGGCATTTTTGGCAGCTTCCTGCTCTGCTAATTTCTTAGAACGACCTTTGCCTTGACCAATGCTCTTACCTTCAACAAGAACTTCTACATCAAAAACCTTATCGTGGGCAGGACCCGTTTCAGAAATTACCTGATAACGAATAGCCACATCCCCATTGACCTGAAGTAACTCTTGGAGATGGGTTTTGTAGTCTGTAATCATCTCAAACTCGCCTGCTTCAACCTTAGGAATCATGACTTGATAGATAAATTCCTTGACCTTGGCCACATCCTTATCCAAAAGAAGGGCACCTAGAAAGGCCTCAAAGGCATCACCAAGAATGGTGTCACGATTGCGCCCCCCAGATTTTTCTTCCCCTTTACCAAGCTTGATAAACTGATCAAACTGGCAATCACGCGCAAAACCAGCCAAACTCTCCTCACGGACAATCATAGCACGGAGTTTGGACAAATCACCCTCAGGCTTTTTAGGATATTTTTTATATAGATATTCTGAAATCAATAACTGTAGAACAGCGTCTCCTAAAAATTCCAAGCGTTCATTGTGTGAAATTTTTAAGAGGCGGTGCTCATTGGCATAACTCGTATGAGTGAAGGCAGTCTCCAGTAAATTTTTGTCTGCAAATTCGATTGCAAAATGGTTCTTTAGTACAGTTTGTAATTCTTTCATACCAACCTCTTTCTAACTGATAGCAGTCCTTTTTATTATATCAAAAAAAGCCCCCTGAGTCACTCTAAAACGGGACTGGAGGAGAGTTGGGCATTCTATAGAATATGATTTTCAGTTTTAGGGAAAAACTTGGGGTAAGATAAAGAAAAAAGCCCTATTAAAGGCTTTTTAGGATGTTTACATCCACCCTGAGGGAATCGAACCCCCATCTCAAGAACCGGAATCTTACGTGATATCCATTACACTAAGGGTGGAAACTTGTTTTATTATAACAGAAATTTGCTCTAATAACAAGTTTTTTTCTAGTGAGATAGGCCGTCTTAGTGGGAAGCATCCCCATTCCAGATGGAGTTTTTCACGATAACATAATCAACATGTTTAAGGTCAGCAACCTGACGTCCACCTGCATAAGAAATAGCACTTTGAAGGTCTTGTTCCATCTCAGTTAAAGTATCTTGCAGATGACCTTTTGCAGGAAGCAAGATTCGTTTGCCCTCCACATTTTTGTAAGCACCTTTTTGATATTGTGAGGCTGAACCATAATATTCTTTGAATTGTTCACCATCGACTTCAATCGTTTTCCCTGGACTTTCAATATGTCCTGCAAAGAGGGAACCAATCATGACCATGCTGGCACCGAAGCGGATAGACTTGGCAATATCACCATGAGTACGAATTCCTCCATCAGCGATAATCGGTTTACGTGCAGCCTTGGCACACCAACGAAGGGCAGCCAATTGCCAACCACCTGTACCAAAACCAGTCTTAACCTTGGTAATACAAACCTTACCAGGTCCGATTCCGACCTTAGTAGCATCTGCACCAGCATTCTCCAATTCACGTACAGCTTCTGGTGTTCCCACATTTCCAGCAATGACAAAGGTATCTGGCAATTCTTTTTTAATGTGTTGAATCATAGAAATCACGCTATCCGCATGACCGTGGGCAATGTCAATCGTGATGTACTCAGGAACATCAGCCTTCAGCTGGCTAACGAAATCATACTCGTAGTCCTTAACACCGACAGAAATGGAAGCAATGAGCCCTTGATCGTGCATGCGTTTAATAAAGGGAATGCGTCCCGCCTCATCAAAACGGTGCATAATGTAGAAGTAACCACCTTTAGCTAGTTGCTCTGCTACATTTTCATCCAAAATCGTCTGCATATTAGCTGGCACAACAGGTAGTTTAAAGGTGTGATTTCCTAAAGTGACACTTGTATCCGCTTCTGCACGGCTTTTAATGACACATTTATTTGGAATCAATTGAATATCTTCGTAATCAAAAATTGGAAATTCATTTAACATATCGATGTCTCGTTTCTTTTGTAATGACCTACCTATGCTCTCGCATCACTACGCCTTTTCCGACGTTTCCTTAATTTATTATAAAACAAAGTACAGTTTTTGTCAAATATTTTTATGAATTAAATTATAATGTTCGGATTTTACTTGTGTAAATAATAAAAGAAAGAGGAGAGATTATTTTCTCCCCAGTTCTTCTCTATCCTAATAATACTCACCCTGGCGGTAGTCCCATGAGTTAAAGGTATCTGACAAATGCATCATGATTTTATCAATGTCAAGCCCTTTGCGGATCACAACTGGAGCTGGTGAAGTTGAGCGTGCTCCTCCTTGTTCTGGGATGAGTTTTCCGTCTTTATCGACCATAGAGACCATCACACCTTGCTCATAGCGTGTTTCAATCGTTTTGTCAGGCTGGATAGATGCCACATAGTCGTCTGCTTCGATGACAAGATCCACTGCTCCTTCGATACGTTCTCCGATACCTTCTACCTTACCACGGTTTCCTTTTCCAGATGGGTTAGCTGATGAGGCATAAACCATCTTGCCTTCTTCCCAAAGTTTGGTAGCCAATTGTTCACCTGCTTTCCCGAACTTAATAACGAAACAGCTCGTTCCACGCACGTCAGTCATGAGTTCTTCACGGCCATCACCGTATGCTTTGAGTTTTTCAAAGGCTTCTGGTTTCCAAGGAAGGATACAACCAAGAAGAATATCTTCATCCCAATGTTTTTGGTAGAAGGCTTCAATTTCTGGGTTAAGTTGTGCTAAAGCACGAAGCTCATCCATGCTACCGCAGAGAACAACACCTGGTTTGTTACGGTTACGCTCTTTAGCTGCGAACTTGCGCTCAAGTCCTGCCTTGTCGCTAGTCATAATAATGTAGCCAACTTTTGTAGGACAAACGATACATCCGCCCTCACCTTTTAAAATATCATAGCCTTCTTGTGAAAGTGTTCCGTTCCATTGAATGTGTTTTGTCATAGTTCTATTTCCTTTTCTATTTTTCTTCTAATCCTGCCAGTAGGCTGGTCTTTGTTTTTCATAAGAAGCAATCAAATCTTCATACTGCAAAGTAATACCAATATCATCCAAACCATTTAAGAGTTTGTGTTTCCATTCGCTATCGATTTCAAAAGTGAATTCTCCAATTGGTGAGATGATTTTTTGTTGTTCCAAGTCCACAGTTACCTGGTCGGTTGGTTTTAGCTGGGCTAGTTTCTCTCTAACCTCTCTAGGCTGTACAATAGGCAACATGCCATTATTGAGTTCATTATTGTAATGAATATCACCAAAAGACCCTGCAATCACGACTTTAAAACCATAGTCTGCTAGAGCCCAAGCTGCGTGTTCTCTCGAAGAACCTGCCCCAAAGTTATCCCCTGAGATGAGTATAGTTGCTTTACGGTATTCAGATCTGTTAAAGACAAAGTCTGGATCCTCAGTATAGAGATCATCCAGATAACGCCAAGCATACATGAGGTACTTACCAAAGCCTTTTTTATCAATTAACTTGAGAAACTGCTTGGGTAGGATTTGGTCGGTGTCGATGTTATCATTCATAAGAGGAACGGTCGTTCCTGTATAAACTGTGAATTTCTCCATATCCTCTCCTTACTGGGCCTCTGGCATTAGCCGAACATCTACGAAGCGCCCGGCGATAGCTGCCGCAGCTGCCATAGCTGGACTACAGAGATGAGTCTTAGCACCAAAGCCCTGTCTGTCTTCAAAGTTACGGTTGCTGGTTGAAGCGCAGTGGACACCATCTGGTACCTTGTCAGGATTCATCCCTAGGCACATAGAGCAACCTGGGTCTCTCCACTCAAATCCAGCATCTAAGAAAACTTTATCCAAGCCCAACTTCTCAGCAGCTCGTTTGACAGGACGAGAGCCTGGGACTACGATAGCCGTTAAGTTGGGAGCAATTTTCTTCCCTTTGACAAATCGCGCAGCAAGTTGCAAGTCGCTGAGACGAGCATTGGTACATGAACCGATAAAGATATAGCCCAGTTCAATATCTGCTGGCTTTTGACCTGGTTCCAAGTTCATGTAGTTGTAGGCTCGCTCATCATTCATATCCTTAATTTCTGGGAAGCTACTGTCAAAGTCAACACCCATAGCAGGATTGGTCCCCCAGGTCACCATGGGAGCCAAGTCTGAGACATCCATCTGGATAACCTTATCATAAACGGCATCCTCATCACTGACAATTGTTTTCCAATCTGCCACTGCCTCTTCAAAGTTCTCTGGAACACATTCCCGTCCTTTTAGATAATCATAGGTGGTTTGGTCCGGATTCATGATTCCCATCTTAGAACCAAACTCGATGGACATGTTGCAGATGGTCATTCGCTCTTCCATGCTCAGTGCATCAATCGCTTGTCCCCGATATTCCACCACATAGCCAACGCCGCAAGCAACGCCGTACTTTGCAATCAAGGCTAAAATGAAGTCCTTGGAATAGACTCCCTTTTGAGGAACACCAGTGAATTCAACCAACATTTTCTTAGGTTTGACCTGCCAGAGGGTCTGTGTCGCAAAGACATGTTCGACCTCACTGGTTCCAATTCCAAAGGCGATTGCTCCAAAAGCTCCGTGAGTTGCCGTATGGCTGTCTCCACAGACGATGAATTTTCCTGGTTGGGTCCGTCCTGTCTCTGGCCCCACCATATGAACGATTCCTTGCTTTTCGGAACCGTGGGCCGCATGTTCAATCCCAAACTCCTCAACATTTTCAGCTAGCTTATCAATTTGAGCCTTGGAAATGACATCTCTAATATCGTAGATATTGACCGTCGGGACATTGTGGTCAAAAGTTCCAAATGTCAAGTCTGGTCGTCTCAATCTTCGTCCTGCATCTCGCAGTCCTTGAAAAGCCTGAGGACTGGTCACCTCGTGGATGTAGTGCTGATCCACATACATGAGCTGGGGTTGCCCCTCTTCTCCTGTGATGACATGACGGTCCCATAATTTATCAAAAATCGATTTTCCTGCCATCCATTACCTCCAAATAACATATAAGGCTAATAGTGTGGTCACCATCCCAAGAAACCAAACTGTTTTAAAGTACCATTTTCGAGTCTTGTGATGAAAGCTGATTCCTGCTAACCAAGCACCAAAACCACCACAAGAAAGAGCTAAAATGAGTAAGATTTTCTCTGGGATACGCCAAGTTCTTCTCCTTGCCTTGGATTTGTCAATGCCATAAATCAAGAAAATGATGACATTCCAAATCAAAAGGACTAGAGTAATTTTTTCATCTAACTTCATAACCTTGCAATAATGGCTTCTGTCATTTCCTTGGTCGAAGCCTGACCTCCTATATCTCTCGTTAATATACCAGCTGCCAAACTTGCCCCAACAGCACGCTCGATACGCTCTGCATCCTCATAACGTCCAAAACTATCTCTCAACATCATGGCCACTGATAAAATCATGGAAATAGGATTTGCAATTCCTTGACCTGCAATATCAGGAGCTGAACCGTGAATGGGCTCATAGAGACTTGGTCCATTTTCAGAATGACTGGCTGATGGCATGACGCCAAGTGTACCAGATAGAACGCTTGATTCATCAGAGAGAATATCTCCAAAAAGATTTTCCGTTACGATGACGTCGAACTTGGCAGGATTGGTAATCATGAGCATAGCAGATGAGTCGACTAGCCGGTGCTCCAAGGTTACATCTGGGAAATCCTGCGCGACTTCCTCAGCTACTTTCCGCCAGAGTTTTGAGGTCGCTAGAACATTTTGCTTATCGATACTAGTAACGATTTTTCTGCGATTTCTTGCAATTTCAAAGGCTTTGCGAATAATCCGCTCCACTTCCTCATAGCTATAGTCGTTGATATCACGCGCTTTTTGCTCTTCAAAAATATGATCTCCAAAGTAAATCCCACCTGTCAACTCACGCACCACGACAAAGTCTACACCAGCAATTCGTTCTGGTTTGAGTGGTGACAAATGCTTGAGACTGTCAAAGATTTTTACAGGGCGAATATTAGCGTAAAGATTGAGTTCCTTACGAAGAGCTAGCAAGCCTTGTTCAGGCCGAACCGCTGCTCCATCATACTGAGGACTACCGATAGCCGCTAGAAGAATGGCATCTGCTTCTCTACTTGCCTTGAGGGTTTCATCAGGTAAAGGATGCCCTGCTGCATCAATACCTGCACCTCCAAAAGGTCGTCTGTCTATTTCATAATCAAAGCCTGTTTTTTTAGCTAGAGCCTCCAGAACCTCTAACCCAGCCTCCATGATTTCTGGGCCGATTCCATCCCCTGCTAAAGCTACTATTTTCTTTGTCATAGCATTCTCCTTTACATACTAGGCATGTCGCGATAGGAAACACTGCGTCCCATCTCACCAGCATTCTCTTTTTGAACAAAAGTATTAGCATTGATATAGGCAATAGCAGAAGCCTTCAACACATCGAAATCAAGACCTGCTGCGTTAAAGATGGTTTCTGTATCTCTGTTTTCAACAGTGACCAAGACCCGAGCCTGGGCATCAATTCCATCTGTCACAGCATCAATGGTATAGGACACCAAGCGAACGGATTGATTAAAGAACTTGTCGATAGCGTTAAAGATTGCCTCAACAGAACCTTTCCCTGTCGCATTAAATTTGACCTTCTCACCATCCATATTAGCCAGGCTAACAAGCGCTTCAATGTCATTATCTGCATGGGTTTGCAGTTGTAAATCATCAAAGTGGAAACCTTCTGGATTTTCAACCATGGTTCCAGCTACTAGAGCACGAATATCTGCATCTGTGATTTCTTGTTTCTTATCGGCCAGCGCCTTGAACTTAGCAAAGAGTGGTTTGATGTCCTCCTCTGTAAAGTCTAGGGCCAATTCTCTTAGTTTCTCAACAAAGGCATGGCGACCAGACAATTTTCCAAGTGGGAGGCTGTTACTCTTGATACCGACCAATTCAGGGGTGATAATCTCATAAGTGAGAGGATTTTTAAGAATCCCATCTTGGTGAATACCAGACTCGTGAGAGAAGGCATTTCCTCCAACAATCGCCTTGTTTTTAGGAACTGGAATACCTGAGAAGCGAGAAACCATTTCTGACGTATTGATGGTTTCGTTTAGGATAATGCTTGTCTCAGCTTGGTAGTAATCTTGGCGAATATTGAGCGCCACTGCAATTTCTTCCAAAGCAGCATTGCCAGCTCTCTCCCCGATACCATTGATGGTTCCTTCGACTCGTCCTGCTCCATTCTTAACAGCAGCAAGGCTATTAGCTACTGCCATGCCAAGGTCATCGTGACAGTGAGGCGAATAGATAATCTGACGATCCGTCTTAACATTCTCAATCAAGTATTTAAAAATAGCTCCGTATTCTTCTGGTGTGGTAAAACCAACTGTATCAGGAATATTGATATAAGACGCCCCTGCATCAACAGCTGTTTGAACAACTTGCAAGAGAAAATCCAACTCTGTTCTAGTCGCATCCTCAGGAGAGAATTCGACCACTTCAAACTTAGAACAGGCATAAGAAACATGTTCCTTAATAGCTTCCAAAATCTCTTCCTTGCTCTTATTGAGCTTATACTTGCGGTGAATCGGACTGGTAGCAATAAAGACATGAACCTGTGGATATTTGGCATCCTTGAGAGCCTCGTAACAAGCATCGATATCGGACTTGACAGAACGGGCTAGACCAGTCACCGCTGTTTTCTTCAAGACCTTTGCAATCTCCTGAACTGCTGTGAATGAATCTGGACTAGCCGCCGGAAAACCAGCTTCAATGGCTGAAATACCCCATTTCTCCAGCTGCCTTGCAATGGCAATTTTTTCCTTGATTGAAAAATTAACACCAGGTGTCTGCTCTCCATCCCGAAGGCTAGTATCTAGAAATTCAACTATTCTCATGTGATTTCCCCTTTTCCAAATATGGTTGTAAAAAAACATCTCGCTCAGAAACCCAAGCGAGATGTTGATTTACTCCCGCTTGGTAAGCCAAACAGGACTAATGCATTTTGCACTAGCCCGAGTACCTCAACAACAAAGCAAATTGATTAAACTTAGCTGTTTTCATGTTTGACTTTCTCCTTCGTTTGATATCTTGTTTAGTATTTTAGCATAGCCAAAAGTAGTTGTCAAGAAAAAATCCAATATTTTCTGAAAATTTCTTCAGTAAAGAATATTTTGCTAATTGAAAGTACTTGAAAAAACTTGAAATGTTTCATTTTTTAGTGGTTAAGTTCCAACTTTTTTCCATCAATTCCAGTACTTCTTCATCTGATAAAGTATTATCAAGCGCCACACTAATCCAGTAGCGTTTATTCATATGAAAAGCTGGATAAATGCCCTTTTTTGAAAGCAAATCAGCTACTTGGTCATGTTTGAGATTGACTGTTTCCACTTGTCCTTCTCTGCCCTTTTCCAGCTTATCCCAAGAGATTTTCATCAAGACGGCATACCACTTTTTATTGCCTTCATGTCTTAAGACTGCCGTATCAGGCGATTTCTCCCACAGATACTCCAACTGATTACCATACTGTTCCTGAACCTGAGTCATGATTCGCTTAGTCTGAGGACAGATAAAATCTTGCACATCAAAACAAGCCTTCCGAATCTTGTAAAGAATCTCCAGACAAGTCTCACGGACATTTCCGACAAAACTACCCCTCATGCTTTCCATATGAACTTGAGGATATAGGTCGCCCGTTTCCTGATCAAAGACTTGAAAGTTCACATTATCAGCAGTAATGGACACAGTCATGACAAAGTCACCCTGCAAAATCTGGCAACTATAGGTCCAGACTCCACTATTTTCTACAAAACCAAAAGCATGAGCCTTTTCTTGATTAAACTGATAGGATTTAAAAATTTCAAACATAAGTGAAAACTGCTACCCAAAGCTAGCAGTTCCTTTCTATTTTTTAAAAGACAACCTTGGTTCCATGCAATTGTGTCACACCCAGCTGGTCGATAAAGGTTTGACGGTTGTCCAAGTCAATCCCCCCACCTGGTAAAATTTCAATTTTACCTTTAGCATATTCCAAAATTCTGTGATAGTGAGCAAAACGTTTCTCTAGTGAATCGCCAGACACACCAGCACGAGTTAGGATACGAGTAACTCCAGCTTGGCTGAGCCAGTCAATGGCTTCCAACTGATCTTCATCACTCAATTCATCAAAGGCCATGTGGAAGACAATTTCCATCCCTTTGGATGCCGCAATCAGCTTCTCTAGATTAGCCTTATCCAACTTCTTATCAGCAGTTAAGGCTCCAAATACAACTCCTTGACTTCCAGCCTGAGCAGTCAACCGAATGTCTTCTAGCATGATAGCAATTTCTAGTTCATTATAGACAAAGTCGCCACCACGTGGACGAATCATGGTCATGATGGTCGTATCGTAGTCAGAAGCCAGTTCAACCGCTGCCTTGGTCACTCCATAGCTGGGAGTTGTCCCACCAACTGCAAGATTGTCACAGAGTTCGATTCGACGAGCTCCAGCCTGCATCGCTTTTTCAAGCAAGGTCACATTTTCAGCACAAAATTCGTAAATCATTTGATTCTCCTTGATTATTACTTCGAATTTATTATATCATATTATTGTAAATATTCTTTTATTTATATCAAGGAAAATAGTTACTATTTTTTATTCTTTGTCCGGAATGACCTTGAAGAGATAATAAGTGATAAAGATAGTCAAGGCTCCTAGACCAATTTTGACTGGTAAGAGAGGGGCAAAGTAAATAGAAATTCCCATCAAGATGTAGATAGATACGATAATTTTTTTCTTACGTTCACGCGCAATAGACTTGGTCTCGCGAAAATCAGCTACATATGCTTGATAGAGCTTGGTATGATAGAGCCAGTCTTCGAAACGCTTGGAACTTCTAGAGAAACAAGCAATAGACAGCAAAAGAAAGGGAGTTGTAGGCAACAAGGGTAAAACAACCCCAACAATAGCCAAAGCTAGTGATAAAAAACCAATTATCAGATAGATAAGACGCATAACTTCTCCTAGTTAATACTCTTCGAAAATCTCTTCAAACCACGTCAGCGTCGCCTTACCGTAGGTATGGTTCCTGACTTCGTCAGTCTTATCTGCAACCTCAAAGCAGTGCTTTGAGCAACCTGCGGCTAGTTTCCTAGTTTGCTCTTTGATTTTCATTGAGTATAAAATAATCTTCTTCTAGTTTCGCATACAATGATGAATTTTGTCAAGTCCTAACCAAAAGAGCCTGAAATTCACTTTCAGGACTCTCCTCTTATTTAATCTTTTCTTCCTCGTAGTCACCCTTGCTGCAAACAACCTGCTTGCCACCACCACGGACTTTTTTCTCCATGAGGAAGTTGCCACATTTTGGACAGTCACGACCAACAGGCTTGTCCCAAGAAGTAAATTCACAGTCTGGATAACGATTGCAACCATAGAAGAGGCGATTACGTTTGGTTTTTCGCTCAATAATTTGTCCCTGATGACAACTTGGACACTCTACACCGATTTCTTTCACGATTGCTTGGGTATGACGGCAATCTGGGAAATTGCTACAAGCGTAGAACTTACCAAATCGACCAAGTTTAATAACCATTGGACTGCCACACACTTCACAATCAAATCCAGCTGGTTCATCCTTGATCTGGATTTTCTCCATTTCTTCTTCAGCCTTGGCAACCTCTTTAGAGAAAGGTTTGTAAAAGGCATCAATGACACGTTGCCACTGCTCTTTTCCGACTTCGACGTCATCCAGTTTGCCTTCCATTTCAGCTGTAAAGGTCACGTTTACGATATCTGGGAAATATTCAACGATGAGCTTGTTAACAATTTCTCCCAACTCTGTTGGTTCAAAACGTTTGGCTGCAAGGCGAACATAGTAACGTTTCTGAATAGTTTCAATGGTTGGTGCGTAGGTTGACGGACGTCCAACCCCATTTTCCTCCAAGGTCTTAATCAGTGTCGCTTCAGAATAACGAGCAGGCGGTTGAGTGAAATGTTGCTCTGGTTTGCTATTCACCTGCTTAACCACATCTCCAACAGCCATATCTGGTAACATCTTATTCTTATCAGAATCATTATAAATAGCAAGATAACCATCAAACTTAACCTGACTACCATTGGCAGCAAATTGAACCCCATTTTGAGATAATTTAACAGCCATGGTATCAAAGACAGCAGCTGTCATCTGGCTCGCCACAAAACGATTCCAGATAAGGGTATAAAGCTTGAGCTGATCCTTGTCCAGATACTTAGCAATACTTTCCGGTGTATTAAAAACACTAGACGGACGAATAGCCTCGTGGGCATCCTGAGCTCCTGAAGCATTTTTGACCTTGCTACCATGCTTAGAATACTTGCTACCAAAACGGTCCGTAATGAAACTTGCTGCTTCATTTTGCGCTACAGGACTGATACGAGTCGAATCGGTACGCATATAAGTAATCAAACCTTGAACACCAGAACCGATATTAATTCCTTCATAGAGCTGTTGGGCAACCATCATGGTCTTTCGAGTACGGAAATTGATTTTATTGGCAGCATCCATCTGCATAGATGAAGTGGTATAGGGTAATGGAGCATTGCGTTTGCGCTCTTTCTTATCCACCTGATCCACTGAAAAGTCTTTATTAGTCAGACGAGACAAGACTTCCTTGACCTCATCATTGCTAGTCAGTTTCAGCTTTTTACCATCCACTCCATAGAAGGAAGCCTGAAATTGCTTGGTTCCCTTTTTAAAGACGCCATCAATTGTCCAATATTCTTCTGGTTGGAAGGCATTAATTTCATTCTCACGGTCAATGATTAACTTAAGCGCAATAGACTGAACGCGACCTGCTGACAAGCCCTTCTTGACCTTCTTCCACAAAATAGGCGAAATCGAATAGCCTACCAAGCGGTCTAGGACACGACGAGCCTGTTGGGCATCGACTAAGTCCATATCAATCTTGCGAGGTTCTTTAAAAGCATTTTTGACCGCATCCTTGGTGATTTCATTGAAGACCACACGGTTGGCATCATTTTCATCCAAGTTGAGAATATGGGCCAAATGCCAAGAAATCGCTTCTCCTTCACGGTCTGGGTCGCTCGCCAGAAAGACTTTATTAGCTTTTTTGGCTTCTTTTTTCAAGTCATTGATAAGAGGACCTTTTCCTCTGATATTGATATATTGCGGTTCATAATTATTTTCAATATCGACTGACATACTGGATTTCTTCAAATCACGGATATGCCCGACACTGGCTAAAACCTTGTAGTTTCTGCCTAGATATTTTTCAATCGTCTTGGCCTTAGCAGGCGACTCCACGATTACTAGATTTTTTTTAACTGTTGATTTTTTCTTTTTTGTTGCCGTAGCCACAGTATCACACCTTTTCAAAGTAATAAACTTTATAAAGTGTAAACCATTTTTTGAACCCTGTCAAGACTTAGCTACTATAATAGAAGAAAAGTTTGTCTAGTAAGCGGACTTTCTTCTTATACTCAATGAAAATCAAAGAGCAAACTAGGAAGCTAGCCGCAGGCTGTACTTGAGTACAGCAAGGTGAAGCTGACGTGGTTTGAAGAGATTTTCGAAGAGTATTAAAATTCAAATTCCGCAAGAACATCCTTCCCGCTTGTGACCAATTTTGCACCTTCCTGAATTAAATGATGACAACCGTCTGATAGTCCATCTAAAATGCCACCAGGTATAGCAAAGACATCGCGCCCTTCTTCCATTGCTCTCTCACAGGTAATGAGACTACCTGAACGCATCTTAGCCTCTGCTACAATCACACCACGACAAAGTCCAGCAATGATGCGATTACGGGCAGGAAAATGAAATTTCAGAGGTTGTTCGCCAGGTCCATATTCACTGAGAACCAGATGGTCATTGCCGATGTAGTCTTGCAAGCGTTTATTGGCTTTAGGATAAAACACATCCAGTCCTGTTCCAATCACTGCAATGGTTTTTCCGCCATTCTGAAGAGCTGCCATATGAGCTGCTGTGTCAATGCCCTTGGCTAAGCCACTGACGATAACCAGTTCATTTTCCAAGCCCTGAATGACTTTTTCAACTGACTTAGCTCCCTGTTTGCTACAAGCACGACTGCCGACAACCGCTACCTTTGGAAATTTCAAGAGGTCGAGATTTCCCTTGTAAAATAAAAGCACAGGTGCATCATATATTTCACTCAAATCCCAAGGATAACAGTCATCTAAAATAGAGAAAGATGGAAATTTTTGAAATTCTTTCTCCAAATGCACATCGTCTATCTGAAAATAACGTTCCATAAAAACGGCTGGATTTCGGCAACCTGATATATCTGCAATATCACCCAATAAAAGTTCCTGATCAACATTTTCACCGTATTCTAGGACATTCAAAATCTGTTGATTGGTCAAACCTGATTTTTTTAACTTATAGATTTCATAGTTTGTGATTTTCATAAATAACTCCATTTCTTTTTCTACTCATCTATTCTATTCGTAAAAAAATCAAAAAACATCCGACTATTTCAGCCAGATGTTGGAATCTTTAATTTTCGTTTTTAAGAATTTCTTCTAATTTATGATAGTCTTGGACACTATCGATCTCATAGATGCTGTTGCCTTCTAATTCTTCAACATAGACATCTAGCTCTTTGATATTATCCTTAACCATATTGTCCCAATAGAGATCGACAAATTCACCACTTGCATAGGCCTTGTCAATAAAGCTAACAATTTTTGCTGCTGTTGGAACATCCCAGAAGGATACCCCACTAAGGATACGACCTGCCTTGCTATCAACAGTAATGTCTTGAACCTTATAGTCATCTCCATAGACCAAGAACCATTCGTTGGTACAATCTTCACGATAGACACTAAAATAAGTCGAACGAGTCAAATCATTGCGGAACATATTTTTAAAGAGATAATTATCGGCATCAATAACATAGCTATTTGCCAATTCTTCTTTTACAAGATAGAGAGAGTAAAAGTTATTGTAGTCAGCGTATTTATCATTGAAGACGAGGCGAACACCATATTTTTCTTTCAAATAATCGAATTGTTCTTTAAGGTAACCAACAATGATGATGATATCATTGATTCCTTTTTCTTTTAAAAACTCAATTTGGTATTCAATCAAGGGTTTTTGATTAACCTGAACCAAGGCTTTAGGGGTATTTTCAGTCATAGGACGCAAGCGAGTTCCCAAGCCCGCTGCTAAGATAATGGCTTTCACACGAATCTCCTTTATTCTTTAATAATAATATAAACTCCAGCAATGACGACAAGTGACGTAATAATTGTCAGCATATCTAGTGCTGTTCCCAAGAAGAGAGCTGCAAACAAGACCGTCCAAACTACATAACTCACGTTCAAACCTGTAGCCTTGGCTGGTTGCAAGCGATTAATAGCGATATAATAAGCCAAATAGGAAATCATATCAAAGGCTGCAAAGACAAGCATGAGACCTAGCAATTGTCCATTGGCCACTTCTGCAAATGACTGATGAGAGAAGAGCACAATCACAAGATAGGACAAGAATGAAGTCACTTGACGGATTAAGAGGGCTTCGATTTCACTCAATTCACTTTCCATGGCAAAGGAGCTGAGAACACTCTCGCTTCCCCATGCAATAGCACAAATCAAAGCACAGAGAATACCAATGTAGAAGGAATTGACCTGTTCAACCTTATAAGTCTGGGCAATAATCCCTGCAATAATCAAGACAATCCCAAACACAGTATTTTTTGAAATCTTGTGCTTCAAAAAGAAGAAAGCCAATAAAACTGAAATCGCAGGATAAATAGCCGATACTGATGAAGCCAAGGAACTTCCAATATACTTAACTGCATAAAGATTGGCCTGCATACCGATAGGGCCTGCTAGCAAGGCTCCGATGATAACACTCACATTACGAATATTTAAGAAAATTGAGAGACGAACTTTTCCTTCTTTTACTAAGAGAAAAGCTAGTAAGATAAAGATACTCAAGAAATCGTGAGCAGCGGCCACCACAAAGGGCGACAAATCTGTAAAAATTGAAAAGATGTAAGCACTAATTGTTAGACCTAAACCCCAGAAAATACCTGAGAGTAGACCAAAAGAAACTCCATTTTTAGTTTTCATCTGAACCTCCATAATATGACAAACCTTCAACAGCTCTTTGGTAGCGATTCACACCATAATCACCAAAATCTGCACCTTGCTCTTCTTTATAGACAGTCCATAGACTCCAAATAGTATCTTGTAAAATTTTATAGATAGCAATCTTTTCTCGAGAGACAGGTGTTCGGTCACTCTCATAGTGGGATAAGAAAGCTTCTTCCTCTTGGGAAGTGAATTCAGACTCTAAAAAGAGGGCAGCCAAATCCCACATTGGATCATTCATTGATGAATATTCCCAGTCAATCAGATAGAGACGTCCTTGAGGTGATTCGATAAAGTTTTCAGGCACCAAATCAATATGACAAGATTTTCTGTCAACACCTAAGTCAGCCAGTCTTTTCTCTAAGGAGAAGACTTCTTTTCGAACTGCTTCATAGTTAGCATAAGGGATTTTTTCTTCAATCAAGGATTCGTATTTTTTGATTTCTTCAAAAGGAGCAAATTCTCCTCTTAATTCCTTGCCAGAAGCATGAATGGTTTGTAAAATTGGAGCAATTTTATCAAACTTAGTCTTGATTGACGTTGAATCAAGCGTGATCGCAGATTCGATATACTCATTTACTTTGATACCAGCTTCAATATCAAAAAGATAATTTTTTACATCTAGGTCTAAATCCTTTAATAGTTCAAGATTGTACTTTTCATCTTGACGATTGATCAGTTTTTCTGTCCCTTTACCAAAGAATTTAACAATGTACTGCTTATTTGTTGTTTTGACCAAATAGTTTTGATTGGTCATTCCACCCAGTTGTTCAACACTGAGGACTTCCTCTTCTTGACTAAGTAAGGAAGAAATTTTTTCTTTGATGATTTTCTCCACAATTAACCTCCAGCACTTATACTTCCCACTTAAACACAGTTTTAAAGGCTGTATTTAAATCGGTCGCAAAGACACGGTGAATATCTTTAATTTCTCTTACAGGTTCTTCTAGATAAAGGATATTTTTAAGACGATTGGCAAATTTCTTGACTTCCATCATTTGGATGGCATTTTCAAAATCAATACGACCAGAACGAGAGGACCCAACCAAGAGCAAGCCTTTTTCTAAGGCATCGCGTGTATTGAGATTGACTTTATACTCGCTAACGCCCATCATGAGAATCGTTCCCTGAGGACGAATATAGCGAATCAGGTCATTAATAGCTGGTCCAGTACCATCACCACCACAACACTCAAAAGCATGATCAAAGACCAAATCTTCAGGAATATTATCAGTAATATAACATTCTTTAGCAAATGAGAAGAGTTCCAACTTTTCCCAATGACGACCAATAACCACGATCTCTGCTTCTGGCAAAGTATAATTGATAATATTAGCAACCACAAATGCTAGACTTCCATCTCCGATAACGGCGATTCGGTCCCGCTTGCTATGAGCAAGGGTCAATAGACGATTCATAGCGTGCATGCCGACACTGACAAACTCTGTAATGGCTGCAACCGTGTCTTCAATGGCATCATAAGCCACCACACGGTCTTTAGGGAGAGAAACAAACTCTCTCATAAAGCCATCAAAGCCACTAGACAAGAAATGGGTCCCTGTCATGTAGTTCTCATAGAATTCTTCATCACTCTGCATAGGAGGCTGATTTGGAATCATGACAACTTTTTGACCAACCTCATAGGTTCCCGTCGGGTCAGAAATAACGGTTCCACATGACTCGTGAATCATCGCCATTGGAAGCTTTTTATTCAAAATCTTGGGATCACGTTTTCCTTGGTAGTAACGCTGATCCGCATGACAGACAGCCATATAATTAGGGCGGATGAGGATATGATTCTCTTGATCAATAGCCTCTTCCTGGTATTTGACATTGATAAACTTGGGCTTTGTTAGTTGATAAATTTGATTAATCATTTCACTAGTCTTTCTCAATCATACTTTTTGCAATTTTCAAATCTGTCACTGTTGTGATTTTTAGATTTGAATATTCACCCTTAGCCAAGGCCACATCTTTTCCTTTGATTACAAAGATCTTACATGCATCTGTCAAGATTTCCTTCTCTTCAGCAGAGAGAGAACCGTAAAGATCCATGAAGTCCTTACAACGGAATGTTTGAGGTGTTTGTCCTTGATAGAGGTGAGCACGATTTGGAATATCTGTAATGAATTGACCATTAGTGCTTTCAACGATAGTATCAACCGCTTCTACCACTGTGTCCACTGCGTCATGATTTTGAGCAAGTTGGATATTATCCTGAATCATGCGAAGCGTAATAAACGGACGAACAGAATCGTGGGTAACAACGATGTCCTCTGGTGTAAGCGGACGATAAGCATCGATGGCTTCAATGATTTTCTCAATACTTGTATTGCGGTCAGCACCACCTTTTGTGATGATGATACGATCCTTATGAAGAGGTAGATATTTATCTACAAGATCCTCTGCATGGGAAACCCAGTCTCCATGAACACCAACTACAATTTTTTCAATGCTTGGTTCCAAGACAAATTTTTCAATTGTATGAATCAAAATAGGTCGATCACCTAGCTCTAAAAATTGTTTTGGCAAATTACTAATTCCCATGCGAGTACCAGTTCCACCGGCAAGAATTCCTGCATAAATCATCTATTTTCTCCTTTGTATTACTAAAAAAACTTATTCTCTCTATTATACCACAATCTAGTCCTATCATGAAAGAAATACCGGACCTCCCTTTCTAGAATAGGAGGATTAAGCAGTTCTATATCTTCAAAGAAACTAGCCCATTTCTAGTAATGACTAGGAATTCTGTAGCAATTACTAATAAATGGCTGTGAAATTTTAGAGTTTTTCAGAATAATATACTTTCCTTAAAGAAAACTTAAAATTAAGCTTTGAAACTTCAAAGGAATCGCTTGACTTACTACCCTTCATTTCTTATTAGCTAACTTTATGATATAATGAAAAACGAGGTAAATTGAATGAAAAGTATAAAATTAAATGCTCTATCTTATATGGGAATTCGTGTCTTAAATATTATTTTTCCCATCCTAACTGGAACCTATGTCGCGCGTGTCTTAGACCGAACTGACTATGGTTACTTCAACTCAGTTGACACTATTTTGTCCTTTTTCTTGCCCTTTGCGACATATGGAGTCTATAACTATGGTTTACGGGCCATCAGTAATGTCAAGGATAACAAAAAAGATCTTAATAGAACCTTCTCTAGTCTTTTTTATTTGTGCATCGCTTGTACGATTTTGACCACTGCTGTCTATATCCTTGCCTATCCTCTCTTCTTTACTGATAATCCAATCATCAAAAAAGTCTACCTTGTTATGGGGATTCAACTCATTGCCCAGATTTTTTCAATCGAATGGGTCAATGAAGCTCTGGAAAATTACAGTTTTCTCTTTTACAAGACTGCCTTCATCCGTATCCTGATGCTGGTCTCTATTTTCCTATTTGTCAAAAATGAACACGATATTGTTGTATACACACTCGTGATGAGTTTATCGACGCTGATTAACTATCTGATTAGTTATTTTTGGATTAAAAGAGACATCAAACTTGTTAAAATCAACCTAAGTGATTTTAAACCGCTCTTTCTCCCTCTAACAGCCATGTTGGTCTTTGCCAATGCCAATATGCTCTTCACTTTTTTGGATCGTCTCTTCCTCGTTAAAACAGGGATTGATGTCAACGTTAGTTACTACACCATGGCTCAACGAATTGTGACCGTTATTGCTGGTGTTGTAACAGGAGCTATCGGAGTGAGTGTGCCTCGTCTCAGTTACTATCTAGGAAAAGGTGACAAGGAAGCCTATGTCGCACTTGTTAACAGAGGCAGTCGAATCTTTAACTTCTTTATCATTCCACTGAGTTTTGGACTCATGGTTTTAGGACCAAATGCCATCCTACTTTACGGTAGTGAAAAATATATCGGAGGCGGTATCTTAACCTCTCTCTTCGCTTTTCGTACGATTATCCTGGCACTAGATACCATTCTTGGTTCACAAATTCTCTTTACAAATGGCTATGAAAAACGTATTACCGTTTACACAGTCTTCGCTGGATTGCTCAATTTGGGCTTGAATAGTCTTCTCTTTTTTAACCAAATCGTGGCTCCTGAATACTACTTACTGACAACTATGTTGTCAGAGGCCTCTCTACTTGTATTCTATATCATTTTCATCCATAGAAAACAGCTCATCCACTTGGGACATATCTTCAGCTATACTGGTCGATACTCGCTCTTTTCACTTTCCTTTGTAGCAATTTATTTCCTGATTAATTTCTTGTATCCTGTGGATATGGTCATTAATTTGCCATTTTTGATTAATACTGGTTTGATTGTCTTGCTATCAGCCATCTCTTATATTGGACTACTTGTCTTTACCAAAGATAGCATCTTCTATGAATTTTTAAACCATGTCCTAGCCTTAAAAAATAAATTCAAAAGATCATAGGAGTATAGAATGAAACAACTAACCATTGAAGATGCCAAACAAATTGAATTAGAAATTTTGGATTATATTGATACTCTCTGTAAAAAGCACAATATCAACTATATTATTAACTACGGTACTCTGATTGGGGCGGTTCGACATGAGGGCTTTATCCCTTGGGACGATGATATTGATCTATCCATGCCTCGAGAAGACTACCAACGATTTATTAACATTTTTCAAAAGGAAAAAAGCAAATATAAGCTCCTATCCCTAGAAACAGATAGGAACTACTTTAACAACTTTATCAAAATCACCGACAGTACTACTAAAATAATCGATACTCGAAATACGAAAACCTATGAGTCCGGTGTTTTTATCGACATTTTCCCCATGGATCGCTTTGATGATCCTAAGGTCATTGATACTTGTTATAAACTGGAAAGTTTTAAACTTCTGTCTTTCAGTAAACACAAAAATATTGTCTATAAGGATAGCCTTTTAAAAGATTGGATACGAACGGCCTTTTGGTTGCTCCTTCGACCTGTTTCTCCTCGTTACTTCGCACATAAAATAGAGAAAAAAATTCAAAAATATAGTCGTGAGAATGGTCAATATATAGCCTTTATCCCTTCTAAATTTAAGGAAAAGGAAGTCTTCCCAAGTGGTACCTTCGATAAAACAATCGATTTAGCCTTTGAAAATTTAAGCCTTCCAGCACCTGAAAAATTTGATACTATTTTGACTCAATTTTATGGGGATTATATGACCTTGCCACCTGAAGAAAAACGCTTCTACAGTCATGAATTTCATGCCTACAAATTGGAGGATTAGGATGCAATATTTAGAAAAAGAAGAAATTAAAGAAATTCAACTAGCCCTGCTAGACTATATTGATGAGACTTGTAAGAAACATAATATTCCTTATTTTCTCAGCTATGGAACCATGCTTGGTGCTATCCGCCACAAAGGCATGATTCCCTGGGATGATGATATTGATATTTCCCTTTATCGTGAAGATTATGAGCGTTTACTGGATATTATTGAAAAAGAAAATCACCCTCGCTATAAGGTTCTTTCCTACGACACTTCTTCTTGGTACTTCCATAATTTCTCATCAATTTTGGATACTTCTACTGTTATCGAAGACCATGTTAAGTACAAGCGTCATGACACCAGTCTTTTCATAGATGTCTTCCCAATTGATCGCTTTACAGACTTGAGCATTGTCGACAAGAGTTATAAGTATGTGGCCCTTCGTCAACTAGCTTATATCAAAAAATCACGCGCAGTTCACGGTGATAGCAAATTAAAAGATTTTATAAGATTATGTAGCTGGTACGCCCTCCGATTTGTCAATCCTCGTTACTTTTACAAGAAAATTGATCAGCTAGTCAAAAATGCTGCAACCAACACTCCTCAATATGAAGGAGGAATTGGGATTGGTAAGGAAGGAATGAAAGAAGTCTTCCCAGTTGATACCTTTAAAGAGCTGATTTTAACAGAGTTTGAAGGCCGTATGTTACCAGTTCCTAAAAAGTATGACCAATTTTTAACCCAGATGTATGGAGATTATATGACACCACCATCAAAAGAAATGCAAGAGTGGTATAGTCACAGTATTAAAGCTTATCGCAAAAATTGATTGAGGCTGACTATATAAACTACTAAGATAGAGATTATTCAAAAACTTAATTTTAGTGGAATAATTACTAACATATGTACAAGGTCTGGCATTAAGTGACCCTCGATAATTTCAACTCCTTTATAACTACACAAGCGATGAAATATTTCGCCTAAACTACTTCGATATTGATTATAGAGAACTTTTCGTCTATACTTAGGGGTGAACACAATGTGATAGAACAGTGCTACTTTGTGGGCGATAAACTATGAGCCTTTTGTGCCATATTTTTCTCCTTTCGCTTTACAATTGGCTTAAACACATTTATTGTATCGCGTTTGGAGTTTTTTTGTCTCGCACCTAACGGAGCGAGACGAACTAATAGATCAAAATAAAAACCACACAGTGTTTTCANNTGAAAACACTGTGTGGTTTTATTTAAAAGCTAGTTTTGTCTAGCCTCTTTTATAGGCGATTTCGGAAAACTTCGTACATGAGAATAGCTGCAGCAACACTGGCATTAAGGCTTTGAACATGTCCATTCATAGGAATGGTGATCATTTCATCGACCTGCTTTTTGATGTTGCTAGAGATTCCTTTTCCTTCATTTCCGATTATGAGGGCAATTTTCCCTTTTGTATTCCACTTATGGCAAGGAGTCCCATTCATATCTGTTCCAAAGGTCCAGAAGCCTTCATCCTTTAGTTTGTCCAGAGTTTGGCTCAGATTTGTCACTCGGGCAATTGGAACGTGCTCAATAGCACCTGTGGCTGTTTTGGCAACGACAGGAGTAACACCGACAGCACGGTGTTTAGGAATGATGACACCTGAAACATTGGTCGCATCAGCGGTTCGCAAGATGGAGCCTAAGTTGTGAGGGTCGGTTAACCCGTCCAGAATCAATAGCAAAGGATTTTCTTCTTGACGTGTTTTGGCAAGGATGTGATCTAGCTCGGTATAGGCAAATTCAGACACTCGTAGAACAAATCCTTGGTGGACAGCACCTTCAGTCATCTCAGACAGGGATTTTTTTGAAGTCCAAGAAATGGACACCTTCTTTTCTGTAGCCAGTTCCTTGACTTTCTCAACATTCTTACCTCGGAGATCTTCTTGGAGGTAGAGTTTGTTTCCAGTGTTTGCAAGGAGGGCTTCGGTAACGGCGTGGACGCCATAGACAATATCATTTGTTTTCATGCCTCTATTATAACATAAAACCCCGTCTTGCAACGGGATTTTCTTTATTCTAGAATCAGTAAGCCATCTTTAACTGCAAATGGGTCTTTTTCATTGATACGATCGTAAAACATGATACCGTTGATGTGGTCAATTTCGTGCTGAACAACAATGGAATTGTAGCCTTTAAGTTTGATGCGGTGTTTTTCGCCATCCTTGTCAAAGTAGTCAACAGTAACGCGGGCATGGCGAACAACATATCCAGGCACGTTGCGGTCAACAGAAAGGCAACCTTCTCCTTCGCCAAGAGCTGCGTCTTGAACGGAGTGAGAGACGATTTTGGGATTGTACATAATGGCTTGTAAGTCGTAGGCTTCCTGTGGAGTTTCGCCTTCTTCGACAATATTAGGGACCAAAACAGCGATAATACGTTTTGAGATATCTAATTGAGGAGCAGCCAGTCCAACCCCACCGCGGAGTCCTAATTTTTCAGCCATGACAGGATCTTGGGAATGTTTAAGGAATTGCATCATCTTTTCGCCAAGGATAATTTCCTGGTCAGATAGGGGGAAAGTAACTTCCTCAGCAACCGCGCGTAGAGTAGGATTCCCCTCGCGGATAATATCGTTCATATCAATTAAGTGAGCAGCTTTTGTAATACGTTCTATTGCAGACATTTTCTCTCCTTTCATTACCTCTACATGATATCACAAAATGACAAGGATTTAAAGTATTACAGCCTTTAGGATTTGTAGAAAATATATAGCAGGTTCAATTCAATTGTGAAAGAATTTCTTATCTATGATATAATAAAAAGAAAAGGCTTGCATAAGAAAGTAGGGAGGATGAAGATGCAAAGAAGACAAGATAGACATAAACGTGGGCCAGTTTTTCGTTTTGTGAAAGGTTTGGTCAACTTTTTTAGACGTTACCGTAAGTGGAGCAATAAAGGATTTGTTGCAGTACTTTTACTAGCAGTTGCTTTATCAATGGGCTTGGTCTTGTTGTTTGAAAGTTTCCAAGGAATCCCCTTGACCAGTCAAAAAAAGGATGCCAT
This sequence comes from Streptococcus sp. k-90, assembly GCF_013277565.1. Taxonomy (GTDB): domain Bacteria; phylum Bacillota; class Bacilli; order Lactobacillales; family Streptococcaceae; genus Streptococcus. The sequence continues at coordinate 54,705 of NZ_VMNE01000016.1, forward strand.
TTCTCAAGAAGCAAATAAGACGAATCAAAATACTAAAGGTCAGGAAGAGGAAAAAACTGCTAGAATTATGGCTCATGGTGATTTGCTTTATCATGATATTCTCTACTTTTCAGCCAAAAAAGATGATGGAACGTATGATTTTCATGAGAATTTTGAATACGTGACACCATGGCTTAAGCAGGCAGATTTAGCTATTGGTGACTTTGAAGGGACTATTAATAAGGATCATTATTTAGCGGGTTATCCTCTCTTTAATGCTCCAAGTGAAGTCATGGATGCTATCAAAGATGCGGGGTATCACGTACTTGATTTGGCTCATAATCACATTTTAGATTCGCAAATTGAGGGAGTTATTTCAACAGCAGATGCTATTGAAAAGGCAGGAATGACACCTATTGGAGTTTACACGCACGAGCCACGTGATCAAGCTCCACTGGTTATCAAGGAAGTGAACGGTATCAAGGTTGCACTTTTGGCTTATTCTTATGGATTTAATGGAATTGAGCAAAGTATTTCTCAAGAAGACTATAACCGCTATCTTTCAGATCTAAATGAAGACAAGATGAAGGCTGAAATTGAACGGGCAGAGAAGGAAGCGGATATCACCATTATCATGCCTCAGATGGGTGTGGAGTATCGTATCGAACCGACTGAAGAGCAAAAAGCTTTGTATCACAAGATGATTGATTGGGGAGCGGATATTATCTTTGGAGGTCATCCTCACGTTGTGGAACCATCTGAAATTGTTGAAAAAGATGGAGATAAGAAACTCATTATCTATTCAATGGGGAATTTCATTTCCAATCAACGGATTGAGACCATGCAGGGGGTAGAAAATGCTAAGTGGACTGAACGTGGTGTTCTCATGGACGTAACCATTAAGAAGAAGGATGGAAAGACAACTATCGGAACAGCTAAAGCTCATCCTACTTGGGTCAATCGAACACCAAAGGGAACCTTTTCACCAGAAGGATATCCCCTATATCATTATCAAACTTATATCTTGGAAGATTTTATCGAGGGTGGCAGTCATCGTGACCAGTTAGATGAAGCGACTAAGGAACGAATTGATACAGCTTATAAAGAAATGAATGAACATGTGGGATTGAAGTGGGATTAGCTTGAATTTAGAGGGAATTAAATGACTATTAAGGTAATTGCGACAGATATGGATGGGACCTTGCTGGATGATAGAGGCCAGCTTGATCTCCCACGCTTGGAAAAGATTTTAGATCAGTTGGATCAAAGGGGCATTCGTTTTGTCATTGCGACGGGAAATGAAATTCACCGCATGAGGCAACTACTGGAGCACTTGGTGGATCGAGTGGTTCTAGTTGTTGCCAATGGTGCTCGTATTTTTGAAAACAATGAACTGACTCAGGCTCAGACTTGGGATGACGCGATTGTTGATAAGGCTTTAGCTCATTTCGAGGGTCGAGCATGTCAGGACCAGTTTGTTGTAACGGGGATGAAGGGTGGTTTCGTCAAGGAAGGTACGATTTTTACAGACCTAGAAAGTTTTATGACTCCAGAAATGATTAAAAAATTCTACCAACGGATGCATTTTGTGGATGAATTAACTTCTGACCTCTTTGGTGGTGTTCTCAAGATGAGTATGGTTGTTGGTGAAGAACGTTTGAATTCGGTATTGGAAGAAATCAACGACCTTTTTGATGGCCGTGTTCGGGCTGTATCGAGTGGCTATGGTTGCATTGATATCCTCCAAGCTGGAATTCATAAAGCATGGGGCTTGGAAGAATTACTCAAGCGCTGGGACTTGAACCCCCAACAAATCATGGCTTTTGGTGACAGTGAAAATGATGTTGAAATGCTTGAAATGGCTGGAATTGCCTATGCGATGGAAAATGCTGATGATAAGGCCAAAGCTGTAGCCACTGCTCTGGCGCCAGCCAACAGCCAAGGAGGAGTTTATCAAGTCTTGGAAAACTGGTTAGAAAAAGGAGAATGAAGTGGCAGTACAGTTATTAGAAAATTGGTTGCTAAAGGAACAAGGTAAAATCCAAACCAAGTACCGTCACTTAAATCAGGTTTCTGTTGTAGAACCAGACATTCTTTTTATTGGGGATTCCATTGTCGAATATTATCCTCTGCAGGAGTTGTTTGGGACTGCAAAGACGATTGTCAATCGTGGAATTCGAGGTTATCAGACAGGGCTGTTACTAGAGAATCTAGATGTGCATCTTTACGGTGGAGCGGTAGATAAAATTGTCCTTCTGATTGGGACAAATGATATTGGAAAAGATGTGCCTATGAATGAGGCTCTCAATAATCTCGAAGCTATCATTCAATCCATTGCTCGCGATTATCCATTGACAGAGATTAAATTGCTTTCCATTTTGCCAGTCAATGAAGGCGAGGAGTACAAGCAGACAGTCTATATCCGCACGAATGAAAAAATTCAGAAATGGAATCAAGCCTATCAAGAGCTTGCTTCTGCCTACATGCAGGTGGAATTTGTGCCAGTTTTTGATAGTTTGACAGATCAAGAAGGTCAACTAAAAAAAGAATTCACAACTGATGGACTGCATCTCAGTGTTGCTGGTTATCAGGTTTTGACAAAAGCCTTGAAAGACTATCTTTTCTAGTTAATTGATTTCTTTTTTGCATTTTTGTGTTAGATGAGGTATAATGGTTTTATTATCTTTTGGGGTCGTTACGGATTCGACAGGCATTATGAGGCATATTTTGCGACTCGTGTGGCGACGTAAACGCTCAGTTAAATATAACTGCAAAAAATAACACTTCTTACGCTCTAGCTGCCTAAAAACCAGCGGGCGTGACCCGATTTGGATTGCTCGTGTTCAATGACAGGTCTTATTATTAGCGAGATACGATCAAGTCTTGTCTAGCGGCTTGATAAGAGATTGATAGACTCGCAGTTTCTAGGCTTGAGTTATGTGTCGAGGGACTGTTAAAATAATACATAACCTATGGTTGTAGACAAATATGTTGGCAGGTGTTTGGACGTGGGTTCGACTCCCACCGGCTCCATTATTCCTTTGCATTCTTTTGCGTTCCTTGGTAAAACGTTGTTAAATCAACGTTTTTTGAATAGCTGATTTGCAAATTGAATTCTTGAACAATTTTTTAAAATCCATGCTCATGGAAATGAATCCTAGCTCAACTACGACGGTCTACTTGTCTCTAACACACACTTTGAGCACGACCAAAAAATTCTCTAATCTGCTAAAAACGAGATCAGTTGCCACCTTCCATTTGACATAGAGTCTAGATCCTTCTTCACTACATCATGTGTTCTGAACGAAGTTTTTGAAAGCAATGTTAAGCAGGGCCATACCAAATTGATTTCTGAGTTCAATTATATAAGAAAATGAGCATCTCCAACTACGAGAATGCTCATTTTTTAGGATTGTATAGGCATATTTTACATATGTTTCAAACGTTCAATCCGTTCTGAGATAGGTGGATGGGTATAAAAGAGTTTTTGGAACCCTCCCCCTTTCTTGGGATCATTGATATAAAGTGCACTGCTGGCATCATCGACAGGACGACTCATCGGTTTACTATTATCCAACTTACTTAGAGCATTTATCATTCCTTGAGGATTGCGCGTCAACTCAACACTGGAAGCATCAGCTAGGAATTCCCTCTGACGAGAAATAGCTAGTTGCACCAAGGTTGCAGCGAGAGGTGCCAGGACAATAGCTAGGAGAGAAACCACTAGCATAATGATTTCAAGACCATTTCCTTCTCGGTCATCGTCACTTCGTCTGCGACCTGCGCCACCCCACCACATCATACGACCTGCCATACTAGAAAGCATGGTGATAGCACTAGCAAGAGCGACGGCAATAGTCGAAATACGGATATCGTAATTACGAATATGACTGACTTCATGTCCCATAACAGCTTCTAGTTCTTCACGATTCATGATAGCTAGGAGACCTGACGTCGCAGCAACTGCTGCATTTTGAGGATTAGAACCTGTCGCAAAGGCATTTAAGGCTGGATCATCAATGATGAAAACACGGGGCATAGGAATCTGAGCAACCATAGCCATATCTTCCACTACATGGTAGAGGTCTGGTGCCATTTGTTCATCAACCTCACGAGCCCCATTCATGGACATGACAATCTCTGTCGATTGAAAAATCATGGACAAGGCATAGATAAAGCCGATAATCAGCGCGATAACCAAACCACCAAATCCTGACCGCATAAAGAGGTAACCAACCGCATAGCCAACAAGAGCTAAGAGTAGGAAAAATACCAGCAACAAAATCCATGTTTTTCGTTTATTGCTTGCAATTTGATCAAACAACATCTTAGTCACCTAAACCGCTAAAATCAACTTTAGGTACTACCTTTTCCTCTTCTGGTGTTTGAAGGAAATCTGCTGCTTTAAATCCAAACATTCCAGCGATGATATTACTTGGGAAAGTTTCTAATTTTACATTATAGTTGCTGACAACACTGTTATAGAGTTGACGAGAGTAAGAAATTTTATTTTCTGTGTTTGTCAACTCCTCTTGCAATTTAACAAAGTTAGCACTAGCTTTCAAATCTGGATAGCTTTCTGCAACTGCAAAAATACCTGAAACCTGACGAGTAAGGGCATCACTAGCTTTCATAGCTTCTGCTGGTGAAGTCGCTGCCGCCACTTGGTTACGCAGTTCTGCTACCTTTTCAAGGGTAGAACCTTCATATTTGGCATAACCTTTTACAGTTTCAATCAAGTTTGGCAAGAGATCATTTCGACGTTTCAACTGAACATCAATCTGACTCCAAGCCTCCTTTGTTTGCATACGATTCTTAACCAAACCGTTATAGCTAACAATCACAAAAATAACAATAAGAGCGATAACTCCAAGAATAATCCAAGTCATTTTTATAATTCCTTTCTGTTTTTAGATTAGTACCAGTATATCAAATTTTTAATGATTGTGGTAAAATAAGATGATACTAAAGAAGGAAATAACTATGAAACCAGAAACATTTTACAATTTGCTTGCCGAGCAAAATCTTCCACTTTCGGACCATCAAAAAAAACAATTTGAACGTTATTTTGAGCTCTTGGTTGAGTGGAATGAAAAGATTAATTTAACAGCCATTACAGACAAGGAAGAAGTCTATCTCAAACATTTTTACGATTCGATTGCACCCATTCTTCAAGGTTTGATTCCCAATGAAACTATCAAACTTCTTGATATTGGAGCTGGAGCGGGATTTCCTAGTCTACCAATGAAAATACTCTATCCTCAGTTAGATGTGACTATCATTGATTCACTCAATAAGCGCATTAACTTCCTCCAACTCTTGGCTCAAGAACTGGATTTGCACGATGTCCATTTCTACCATGGACGTGCAGAAGACTTTGCCCAAGACAAGAACTTCCGTGCTCAATATGATTTTGTAACGGCTCGTGCGGTTGCCCGCATGCAGGTTTTGTCTGAATTGACTATTCCCTACCTTAAGGTTAGCGGAAAACTATTGGCACTCAAGGCCAGCAATGCGCCTGAGGAGTTATTAGAAGCTAAGAATGCCCTCAACCTCCTTTTTAGTAAGGTCGAAGACAATCTCAGCTACGCCTTACCTAATGGAGATCCGCGTTATATCACAGTGGTGGAAAAGAAAAAAGAAACGCCAAATAAATATCCACGTAAGGCTGGCATGCCCAACAAACGCCCGCTTTAAACTTTTTAGTAAAAAAATATTTACAAAGTTTGTAATTTTTGCTATACTATCACAAGCAAAGGTTTTTAATGTCATCCCGTGAGGTGACGAAGACGCAGAAATATTTAAAACTCTTTAAAGTCTAGATTTTAAAGAAGTCTTACTCTGAGGGCCTATTGCTGTAAAATAATGGGCTCTTTTTTGATGCCCAAAAGTGAGGTTTATATGAAACAAGAATCAACTGTTGATTTGTTACTAGACGTTGACCAACGTCCTTCAGCTGGCAAAGGAATTCTCCTTAGTTTCCAACACGTTTTCGCCATGTTCGGTGCGACCATCTTGGTACCATTGATTTTGGGAATGCCTGTATCTGTTGCCCTTTTTGCTTCAGGTGTTGGAACACTCATCTACATGATTTCAACTGGTTTTAAAGTTCCAGTTTATCTAGGTTCTTCATTTGCCTTTATCACAGCTATGTCGCTAGCTATGAAGGAACTAGGAGGGGATGTATCAGCTGCACAAACAGGGGTTATCCTTACAGGTTTTATCTATGTCCTTGTGGCTGCAAGTGTTCGTTTTGCGGGTACAAAATGGATTGATAAACTCTTACCACCAATCATCATCGGACCTATGATCATCGTTATCGGTCTTGGACTTGCAGGTTCAGCTGTTACCAATGCGGGGCTTGTAGCTGATGGAAATTGGAAAAATGCTCTTGTAGCAGTTGTTACTTTCTTGATTGCTGCATTTATCAATACAAAAGGAAAAGGCTTCCTACGAATCATTCCATTCCTCTTTGCCATCATCGGTGGTTACCTCTTCGCGCTAACTCTTGGCTTAGTTGACTTTACACCAGTTCTTAAAGCTAACTGGTTTGAAATTCCTGGTTTCTACTTGCCATTTAGCACAAGTGGTGCCTTTAAAGAATACAATCTTTACTTTGGTCCAGAAACCATCGCTATCTTGCCAATCGCGATCGTAACCATTTCTGAACATATCGGAGACCATACTGTTTTAGGTCAAATATGTGGCCGTCAATTCTTGAAAGAACCAGGTCTTCATCGTACTCTTCTTGGTGACGGTATTGCAACTTCTGTTTCTGCCTTCCTTGGTGGACCAGCCAATACAACTTATGGAGAAAATACAGGAGTTATCGGTATGACTCGTATCGCTTCTGTCTCAGTTATCCGTAACGCTGCCTTTATCGCAATTGCCCTTAGCTTCCTTGGTAAATTCACTGCCTTGATTTCAACTATTCCAAACGCTGTACTTGGTGGTATGTCAATCCTTCTCTATGGGGTTATCGCCAGCAACGGTTTGAAAGTCTTGATCAAAGAACGTGTTGATTTCGCTCAAATGCGTAACCTAATCATCGCAAGTGCTATGTTGGTCCTTGGACTTGGAGGAGCTATCCTTAAACTTGGTCCAGTTACACTTTCAGGTACTGCCCTATCAGCCATGACAGGAATCATCTTGAACTTGATCTTGCCATACGAAAATAAAGACTAAGAGTTTAAACATATCAAAAAACGAGCATTTCCAATTACGGAAGTGCTCATTTTTCTTCTTTCTAAAAAAGGAAAGCCCTTCGCCTTCCTTTGTATTACTTACGTTTCTTCTTCGCTTTTTTCATTTTATTCGCCATGCGTTTCATGGACTGTTTCATGGCAAATTCACCGATTTTACCTTTGAGTCCGCCACCAAACATCTGGCTCATATCTGGCATTCCTGCTCCTCCGAGAGCTGACAGGTCAGGCATACCGCCTTGTCCCATCATTCCTTCAAGGGCAGACATATCCATTCCTCCCATATTTGGCATATTTTTAGGAAGGTTGTTTGGATTGATTACCATCTGCTTCATCATCTTGTTCATATCACCAGACATAACACCCTGCATGAGTTGTTTAGCTTGGTTAAAGTCTTTGATGAATTTATTGACTTCGACAAATGTATTTCCAGAACCAGCTGCGATACGACGGCGACGGCTAGGATTTAACAAATCTGGATTTTCACGTTCTTCAGGTGTCATGGAAGATACAATAGCACGTTTGCGAGCAATCTGGCGCTCATCCACTTTCATGTTTTGAAGGGCTGGATTGTTGGCCATACCTGGAATCATCTTGAGCAAGTCTTCCATTGGCCCCATGTTTTGCACCTGATCCAACTGATCAATGAAATCATTAAAATCAAAGGTGTTTTCACGCATCTTCTCAGCCATTTCAAGGGCTTTTTGCTCATCGTATTCCTGAGAAGCTTTCTCAATTAAGGTCAGCATATCCCCCATGCCAAGGATACGGCTAGACATACGGTCTGGGTGGAAGATTTCAATGTCCGTAATCTTTTCACCCGTACCAGTGAACTTGATTGGTTTTCCAGTAATGTGACGAACAGATAGAGCCGCACCACCACGAGTATCCCCATCAATCTTGGTAAGAATAACACCAGTCACTTCCAGCTGAGCATTAAACTCACGCGCAACATTTGCCGCTTCTTGACCAATCATGGCATCAATGACGAGCAAAATTTCATTTGGTTGAGCCAAGGCTTTCACGTCACGAAGCTCATTCATGAGGAGCTCATCAATCTGCAAACGACCTGCCGTATCAATCAAGACATAGTCATTATGATTGGCTTGGGCTTGTTCCAAACCTTGACGTACAATCTCAACAGCTGGTACTTCTGTTCCAAGTGCAAAGACAGGCACATCAATCTGTTGCCCCAGTGTCTTCAGCTGATCAATGGCAGCTGGACGGTAAATATCCGCCGCAATCATCAAGGGACGAGCATTTTCTTCCTTCTTGAGTTTATTGGCCAATTTACCTGCAAAAGTTGTTTTACCAGCCCCCTGCAAACCGACCATCATGATAATCGTAGGAATCTTAGGTGACTTGATAATCTCTGCTGTATCAGAACCTAAAACAGCTGTCAATTCCTCATCTACAATTTTAATAATCTGTTGCGCTGGGTTAAGGGTATCAATGACCTCATGTCCGACTGCACGCTCACGAACTTTCTTAATAAAGTCCTTTACAACAGGCAAGGCAACGTCAGCTTCGAGCAAGGCCAAGCGAATTTCTTTGGTTGCCTCTTGAACATCAGACTCTGAGATTTTTCCTTTTTTACGTAGATTTTTAAAGACGTTCTGCAAACGTTCTGTTAAACTTTCAAATGCCATGTTTCTTCCTCTTATTCTCTATTATCAATGCTTGTTAAAATTTCTATCTGCTCCTGCAGAAAGTCATCCTTGGGATAGCGCTCCAAAATCTGATCAAAAATCTGACTGCGGACAATGTAGTCCGAGTACATGTGCAATTTCATCTCATAATCTTCCAGAATCTTTTCTGTCCGCTTGATATTATCATAGACAGCCTGACGACTGACGCCGAACTCTTCAGCAATCTCAGCGAGGCTGTAATCATCAGCGTAGTAGAGCTCTATATAATTCATTTGCTTATCTGTCAAAAGCGCTGCATAAAATTCAAAGAGCGCATTCATACGATTGGTTTTTTCGATTTCCATAACTTTTATTATACCAAAAATTAGCCTAATCTACCACACTAGCAAGCTAATCCGAGAAGATAGCCAGGTAAATTTGAAAAAGACATGAGCCTAGCCCCAAGTAATTTCCAATTGATAGCTGGCAAAGGGATGTCCCTCTTGATTTTGTAGTTGATAATCTAGTTCAATCTTTTGCCCATCAACTTGATAATGGCTCGTTTGGATGATAAACTCCTGCATGCCCATTGGTGTAGGAATATAGGCCAAACTATCACTATCCTTTAGGAAGCGCATAATGGTCTTGGGATTGGAAAAACGACTCATCACTAGTTCTTGATCATGAAATTTAATCACTACTTTTTCCTTTTCCTCATTGTAAAAAAGCAGATAGCTATAATCTCCCTTTTCATGCACTTCAACGTCATAAAGCTGGTCAATCACTTCCAACTGCTCATCAAACTGAATCCTATTTCGCATCCGAATCTTCACATCAAGTCCTCTTTCTTCTCTCTTGTTCTACTATTTTACCAAAAACTCTAGCTTTTTGCTATAATGGTCATATGAACGAAAAAGTATTCCGTGACCCAGTTCACAACTACATCCATGTCAATAATCAAATCATCTATGACTTGATTAATACAAAAGAATTTCAACGTTTGCGCCGTATCAAGCAACTAGGAACTTCCAGTTATACCTTCCACGGTGGGGAACACAGCCGCTTCTCCCATTGTCTAGGAGTGTATGAGATTGCACGACGTATCACGGAGATTTTTGAAGAAAAATATCCTGAGGAATGGAATCCTGCCGAGTCTCTCTTGACCATGACCGCTGCTCTCCTACATGACCTTGGACATGGTGCCTATTCCCATACTTTTGAACATCTCTTTGATACAGACCATGAAGCCATTACTCAGGAAATTATCCAAAGTCCTGAGACAGAGATTCACCAAGTCCTGCTACAAGTGGCGCCAGATTTCCCAGAAAAGGTAGCCAGTGTCATCGACCACACCTATCCTAATAAGCAGGTCGTGCAACTCATTTCCAGTCAGATCGATGCGGATCGCATGGACTATCTCTTGCGCGACTCCTATTTTACAGGAGCTTCATACGGAGAATTTGACCTGACTCGCATCCTCCGAGTCATTCGTCCTATCGAAAATGGAATCGCCTTTCAGCGTAATGGCATGCATGCCATCGAAGACTATGTCCTCAGTCGTTACCAGATGTACATGCAGGTCTATTTCCATCCAGCAACACGCGCCATGGAAGTTCTCCTGCAGAATCTTCTCAAACGCGCCAAGGAACTCTACCCTGAGGACAAAGATTTCTTTGCACGAACTTCTCCACACCTCCTGACTTTCTTTGAAAAAAATGTGACCTTGTCTGACTATCTGTCTCTGGATGATGGTGTGATGAATACCTACTTCCAGCTCTGGATGACCAGTCCTGACAAGATTCTCGCAGACTTATCGCAACGCTTTGTCAACCGCAAGGTCTTTAAATCCATTACCTTTTCACAAGAAGACCAAGACCAACTCGCCAGCATGAGAAAATTGGTTGAGGATATCGGTTTTGATCCCGACTACTACACAGCCATTCATAAGAACTTTGACCTTCCTTATGATATCTATCGTCCCGAATCTGAAAATCCGCGGACACAGATTGAGATTTTACAAAAAAATGGAGAACTGGCAGAACTCTCTAGCCTGTCTCCCATCGTCCAATCCCTTGCTGGTAGTCGCCACGGAGATAATCGTTTCTACTTTCCGAAAGAAATGTTGGATCAAAACAGCATCTTCGCAAGTATTACCCAGCAATTTTTACACTTGATTGAGAACGATCATTTTACCCCAAATAAAAACTAGAAGAGGAAATTTATGAGTATTAAACTAATTGCCGTCGATATTGACGGAACCCTAGTCAACAGCCAAAAGGAAATCACTCCTGAAGTCTTTTCTGCCATCCAAGATGCCAAAGAAGCTGGTGTCAAAGTCGTGATTGCAACTGGCCGCCCTATCGCAGGTGTTGCCAAACTTCTAGACGACTTGCAGTTGAGAGACCAAGGTGACTATGTCGTGACCTTCAACGGTGCCCTTGTCCAAGAAACTGCTACTGGCCATGAGATTATCAGCGAATCCTTGACCTATGAGGATTATCTAGATATGGAATTTCTCAGTCGCAAGCTCGGTGTCCACATGCACGCCATTACTAAGGATGGTATCTACACTGCCAATCGCAATATCGGAAAATACACAGTGCACGAATCAACGCTCGTCAGCATGCCCATCTTCTACCGCACCCCTGAAGAAATGGCTGACAAGGAAATTGTCAAATGTATGTTTATCGATGAACCAGAAATTCTCGATGCTGCGATTGAAAAAATTCCAGCCGAATTTTACGAACGCTACTCCATCAACAAATCGGCTCCTTTCTATCTCGAACTCCTTAAAAAGAATGTGGATAAGGGTTCAGCTATTACTCACCTAGCTGAAAAACTTGGATTGACCAAAGATGAAACCATGGCTATCGGGGACGAAGAAAATGACCGTGCCATGCTAGAAGTCGTTGGCAACCCCGTTGTCATGGAAAATGGAAATCCAGAAATCAAAAAAATCGCCAAATACATCACTAAATCTAACGATGAATCCGGCGTAGCCCATGCCATCCGTACATGGGTACTGTAAAAGTGAAGAATATACGAAAACCGCTCAGCAGAGCGGTTTTTGATGTATAATTACTGCCCCCTGCAGGAATCGAACCTGCAACTACTCCTTAGGAGGGAGTTGTTATATCCATTGAACTAAGGGAGCTAGATAAAAACTCTGCTGAAAAGCAGAGTTTTTTAGTCGAATTAACGACGGATTTCTTTGATACGAGCTGCTTTACCTTGAAGAGCACGCAAGTAGTACAATTTCGCACGACGTACTTTACCGTAACGAACAACTTCGATTTTTTCAACACGTGGAGTGTGGATTGGGAAGATACGCTCAACACCTACACCGTTAGAGATTTTACGAACTGTGTAGTTTTCTGAGATGCCAGCACCTTTACGTGCGATAACAACACCTTCAAAAATCTGGATACGTTCACGGTTACCTTCGACAACTTTCGCGTGTACACGAACAGTGTCACCAGGACGGAATGATGGGATATCTGTACGAAGTTGACCTTCAGTCAAGCTTTGGATTAATGGATTCATTTTATTCTCCTATCTTTGTCAATCTTGAGGAACCTTCCTCAGCGGATAAACTGTATTTTTGTGCGTCCATTACACACAAGATACAGTTTACCAAATTTCCACAAAAAAGTAAAGAAATTTATAGCAGAATTCCTAAAAAAATCGCAACCAAACCACCTAGGTAGGTCAAAGCTAAATAAGAATAAAATACCTTCTTATCACTTAGCAACCTTTGGAGTTCGTCATTCAAGGTCGAAAAAGTCGTTAAACCGCCACAAAATCCTGTTGCTAAAATAGCATAGACTTCCTTAGACTCCACATGATTGTAGAATAATCCAATCAAAAAACACCCTAAAAGATTGGCTATAAGCGTTCCGAGGGGCAATTTAGATGCTTGATTATAGCGGGAAAAGAAATAGCGCACTATGGCTCCGCAGCCACAAGCAATTGCAAGATAGACGATTACCATTTCTTCCTCCCTAAATAGTAAGCTAAAAGCAGTCCTCCACCGATGCTCAAAAGCAAATACAGGACTAAACTAAGATAACGCCCTGTATCAAGTAATTTTACAGCATCAAGCATGAGACTGGAAAAGGTTGTCAAACCTCCACAAAAACCTGTACCCAGTGCTAAAATAACACCTTTACTTGTCCCCTTATAGACTAGATATCCCTTGACAAGGTAAATCAAGCAGAAAATGCCTAGATAGTTAACAAGAAGGGTGCCCCAAGGAAAGTCAGGACTGGCTGGTAACCAAGTGGAAACTAGGTAGCGAACCAATCCGCCCACCATGGCAGCTAGAAAAATTCCTAGCGGATAAAATTGTTCTTTTTTCATTTGATATTTTGATCCTGATAATCACGCGAACGTTTGAGTATGTCCGAAAATGTTGCGACAATAGTCTCCTGATAGCGCTTGTCCTCTACACGATTTCTGACCTTTTCAAAAATAACTGCTTCTCTCTTGGTATCTAAAATCGGTTTCCCTGAAGCCTTCTTATAAGCGACAACCCCTTCAACTAAATGCATTCTTTCTTCTAACAGTTTGACAATTTGGTCGTCGATTTGATTAATCTCTTGCCGAATACTATCTAAATCCATACAGTCTCCTCCTTTATTTGAATTATTGTATCAAAAAGCCACCAAATAGGCTAGTAAAATCCCAAGTCACGATAAGAAAAATGCACTGATTGATTGCATCAGCGCACGTTTATGCTTATCCTACTTTAGCAGCCAATTCTTCTGCGAATTGTTCCAAGCGTTCAATGTCTTCTTCCTCAGCAGAAAGATCAACTTTAACACACTCTGAACCTTTTTCTGCTCCTGTTGACACAAAAACACGGTCAAAGTCATCAACAGCCTTACAGAATTCATCATAGAAGGTATCACCTGAACCGACCACTCCGTAGATTTTACCATTCAAGTTGAGATCTGCTAGATCTTCGTAGAAGTCCATCATCTCATCTGGCAATTCACCGTCACCATAAGTGTAGGTCGCAACGATAGCGATGTCTGCTTCCAAGAAGTCTGAGGCGTCAACAGTTGTACATTCATCAACATCGACATCCAAGCCCAAGTCACGTAATTTGTCTGCTACAATATCTGCAATTTCTTCGGTATTACCGGTCATACTGGCAAATACAATTTTTGCTAATGCCATATCGTCCTCCTCAATTTATCTTTCTCCATTATATCACATCTTTTTCATTTTAAAAATAAAAATTCTTGTGCTACAATGAAATGAGAAAGAATTGAGGTTATTTATGGAAATTTGCCATCAAATTTTAGAAAAAATTAAAGAATACGACACGATTATCATTCACCGTCATATGAAACCAGACCCTGATGCATTGGGAAGTCAGGTGGGATTGAAAGCTCTTCTCAACCATCATTTCCCAGAAAAAACCATCAAAGCCGTTGGTTTTAATGAACCAACTCTTACTTGGATGGCTGAAATGGATCTTGTTGAAGATAGTGCCTACCAAGGCGCCCTTGTCATCGTCTGTGATACGGCGAATACTGCTCGTATCGATGATAAGCGCTATAGCCAAGGTGACTTTCTCATTAAAATTGACCACCATCCAAATGATGATGTATACGGTGACCTATCTTGGGTGGATACTAGTTCAAGTAGCGCTAGTGAGATGATTACCCTATTTGCCCAAACAAATCAACTGGCCTTGTCAGATCGCGCTGCTGAGTTGCTCTTTGCAGGTATTGTTGGTGATACAGGTCGCTTCCTTTATCCTTCTACGACTGCACGCACTCTCCGCCTTGCTGCTTATTTGAGAGAACATAACTTTGACTTTGCGGCTCTCACTCGCAAAATGGACACTATGAGCTACAAAATTGCTAAACTTCAAGGCTACATCTATGACCATCTGGAAGTGGATGAAAATGGTGCTGCTCGCATTATCCTGAGTCAGGAAATCTTAAAACGATTCAATGTCACCGATGCTGAGACTGCTGCTATTGTGGGAGCTCCTGGTCGGATTGACAGCGTCAGTCTCTGGGGAATTTTTGTGGAACAGGTTGATGGCCACTACCGTGTTCGCTTACGTAGTAAAATCCATCCTATCAATGAAATTGCCAAAGAACATGATGGAGGAGGCCACCCTCTAGCAAGTGGTGCCAATTCCTATAGCCTAGAGGAAAACGAAATCATCTACCAAAAGTTAAAAAACTTGCTTAAAAACTGATAAAACACTTGCCAAACTTTTCAGAATCTGATAGACTAGTATGGTAACAATCTATGGCTCGCAAAGAGACCATGGCAGAAAGGAAATATTGCAAAATGAAAAAAGATATCCATCCAGAATATCGCCCAGTTGTCTTCATGGACACAACTACTGGTTACCAATTCCTTAGCGGTTCAACAAAACGCTCTAACGAAACAGTTGAGTTCGAAGGCGAAACTTACCCATTGATCCGTGTGGAAATTTCATCAGACTCACACCCATTCTACACTGGACGTCAAAAGTTCACTCAAGCAGATGGACGCGTGGATCGTTTCAACAAAAAATACGGTCTCAAATAATGATAAAAAGACAGCTTCGGCTGTTCTTTTTTTGTTTCTTGAAATTAACTGCTGTTTTCATATTCCAGACTCATACTCTTCGAAAATCTCTTCGGTAATTTAATGTTAGTAGATTCATACTAACAATAGACATTTAAACCCAAAATTGATAAAATAGGAAAGAAAATAAGATAAAAGGAAACTGTAAATCACCATGATGAACATGCAAAATATGATGCGTCAAGCACAAAAACTTCAAAAACAAATGGAAGAAAGTCAAGCTGAACTTGCTGCTATGCAATTTGTTGGCAAATCTGCTCAAGACCTTGTTCAAGCTACCTTAACTGGAGATAAGAAAGTTGTCAGTATTGACTTCAATCCAGCCGTCGTTGACCCGGAAGACCTTGAAACTCTTTCTGATATGACTGTTCAAGCCATCAACTCTGCTCTTGAACAAATCGATGAAACGACTAAGAAAAAATTAGGTGCTTTCGCAGGGAAATTGCCATTCTGATAAAAAAGGCTCTATAATATTTATAGTGGGTAAATCCCTTATAGATATTATGGAGCCTATTTTGATGTAGAAAAAAGTTCCATAAAATCTATAGTGAAAAGCGACCAAGCCATCATTAGAAAGAATCCTATGGAACAATTACATTTTATCACAACTGCTTGATATTGAAAACTTTTTTCTCATACTAAGCCCTAGACGCTAAAATCATTCTTAATCTTTTTTACCATTTGTTATTATACTCCTAAATTCCGGCTAAAACAGTCCACCAGACTGTTCTACTTCAATACTTAAGGCGAATTGTAAATCATGCCAAACCATGAAGCAATTTAATCAAAGATTTCATTAGTACATGGTCATCAACCCCTACTAACAGCATAGTAGTGAACTATTGTATCGCCGACTTTTCGTATGTGCTTAACTACTAAAGAGATTATAGAGACACTCTTGAGTTGCTAATAAGAATTAAAGCACCACTATAATCTCTTACATTTTTACTTCTATAGTAAAGTTTTGCGTACTCATTGAGAAGAATCTAGATCTAGCTAATCCTCGCTTTCAGGCTTTTTTTAGAATCTTTCTAAAGAAAGCATCTACTCCCTTCAATTACCTTATTCCAACGTAAAATTAGGAGAGAATAATAATCTTATCCAATGCAATACCTTTGATTTTCGAAACTTTGACAACTTCAAAAAACAGACTTTCACAATTCGCAATATCAAAAAAAGAAAGGACAAAATTTGCCCTTTCTAGATCTTATCTTTGCTTCAATCCATTACAATGGATAAAGAACTCAATTTCTTATAGGTAAAGGAATTTGAAAACAGCTACTGCTGCAATTGCTGCTGCGATAGGTGCTACTACTGGTACCCAAGAATACCACCATTTTGAATCACCTTTGTGCTCACCAAGAACTGATTTTGGAAGGAAAGCATGAAGGAGACGTGGACCAAAGTCACGGGCTGGGTTCAAGGCAGGTCCTGTAGGTCCACCAAGTGATGTTACCAAGGCCATAACGAGGAAACCAAGTGCCAAATGAGCAATTCCAAGACCTGATGTCATAAATGGCGCTACTTGTTCTTTAGCTTGTTCAAGTGCTGCTGTTACTTGTTCTTGAGGAATTGTTTGACCTTGAGTAGTTGCTTGAGCAACTTGAGAATTGATAGCCGCTTGCGCTTTTGACACTAGTTCAGCACCAAAGAAGTGTTTAGTTAAACCAAGCGCTGCAAAGAAAAGGACAAATGAACCAACAAACTCGTTTACAAAACCATTAACAGTTGCTGCAAAGCGTGATTCTTTTGAACCATTATCCAAACTTGAAATTGTTGAGAAAGTACCCAAGATGTTGTTTGGATTTTCAGTTTTCAAGTAGTATGGGCGGTGTGTTGCCACAACCAAGGCTTGGCCAAAAATAGCACCCAAAACTTGTGCGACGATATAAGGCGCAACTTGTGCCCAAGGGAATAGACCGCTGACTGCAAGTCCAAGAGTGAAGGCTGGGTTGATGTGGTTTCCAGATACGTTACCAAACATCAAGGCAGGAATCATAACCCCCATACCGTAACCAACAGCGATAACGATCCAGCCACTTTGGTGACCTTTCGTACCTTTAAGTTCAACGTTGGCAACTGCACCATTTCCAAGAATGATCAAAAGAGCAGTGGCCAAAAATTCAGTGGCATATTTAATTGCCCATGTGAAATCCATTTGATAGATTCTCCTTAAAATTTTTTAGACAATCATTATTCTATCAATTTTTACATCTTTTAGCAACTACTTTCCTGAAAGATTATGACAGAAAACGATTCCAAATCTTATAAACTAATCTTTGTTTTCAAGATATTACCAATTCATTAGATTATCTATGCTAGTCTGATTCTTTTAAGTCAATTCCTTCTAATATATAGTATAGGGAATAAGATATGTCCTTCGCCATTCACCAATAATACAGACATAGTTTTATTCGCTACCATAACCTGTATTCTCCACTCTATATTGGAATCAGTCTAAAGTTTGAACTGTCTGGAGGAGATCTTCAGAGTGTGAGTGTCTGTTAGATTTGGAAAGATATCAAAATAAAGGACATACTTGCCATTAGTAGCCTCTTGAACATTATATCCAAGCTTGAGCTGACTATTTTACATATTGTCTTACTTGATCATCAAAAAAGTATAGTAAAATGAACTAAAAAAGTACGCAAATTTGCATAACCTTCTTATGATATATTCATTAGGTTTTCGTAAAAAAGTTCTCGCCTATTGTGAGCGAACAGGAAGTCTAGCAGAAGAATCACACGTTTTCCAAATCTTACGCAATACCATTTATGGCGGGTTATAGCTAGAAAGAGCAAAAAAAGTATCACCATGTTGCGATACTTTTTTCGAGACTCTTTTGTCTTTGTCTATTTCAATCTACTATACATCAAAAATCAAAATAGTATAGAAAAACGCTATTTCTGTACTGATCCCAAAAAGTTGGACAAATAATTATTGAAAGGATTTAGTTCTGTATTGGACAGGACTAAGTCCTTTTAGTTTTACCTTAATTCGTTTGTTGTTGTAGTAATCGATATAGTCTATAATGGCTTGTTCCAATTGATTAAGTGATTTAAAGTTTTTCTCATGGCCATAAAACATTTCGGATTTTAAAATGCCAAAGAAAGATTCCATCATACCGTTGTCTGGGCTGTTGCCCTTACATGACATGGATGCTTGAATTC
>NZ_VMNE01000017.1:0-53248 GCF_013277565.1 Streptococcus sp. k-90
AAACTCATTCAACAGGATAGTCGTAAACTTAGTGATAAGCGTTTTTATCGCCCTACTTTTCGCATGCACTTAACCAATAAAGAGATTCTAGACAAGATTTTGACCTATTCAGAAGATTTGAAATGCCACTATAATCTCTATCAGCTCTTGATTTTTCACTTTCAGAATAAGGAACCAGAGAAATTTTTCGGACTCATTGAGGACAATCTAAAGCAGGTTCATCCTCTTTTTCAGACTGTCTTTAAAACCTTTCTAAAGGACAAAGAGAAAATCATCAACGCCCTTCAATTCACCTATTCAAACGCCAAACTGGAAGCAACCAATAATCTTATCAAACTTATCAAGCGCAATGCCTTTGGTTTTCGGAACTTTGAAAACTTCAAAAAACGGATTTTTATCGCTCTGAACATCAAAAAAGAAAGGACAAATTTCGTCCTTTCTCGAGCTTAGCTTTTCTTCAACCCACTACAGTTGATAAAGAGCCAATAAACCTAATTTTGTTTCACAAGGTTCAAAAAGCTTTTTAATCTCTCCAATTTTTTATTTGGTTGGAATCGAAATTCCAATTAATTTCTCTGAGTAGAGTGTCTTGATATTGGCTTCATCAATAGAGTCCTTATTAATTTTACGTCTCAAGAAAAAGTCTTGAATGGCTTCAATTTCAGACTCGCGAATAGCGCGGTGTTTGTTTGAGATGAGGATTTCATAGTGAAGCGGAGCTTGGGTAAAAATAACATCGGTATTCCCTGCAGAATAAACCTCAACAAGGGTTGCATCAGTACTTTCTAGCTGGCTTTTTACAAGTTGCGAGTGTGAGTTTGTCGTATTGATAAGCTTCATAATATTTCCTCCGATTTTCTAATTCTATTATAGCATTTTTTGAATAAAGTAGCTTGGTTTAGTCAATCTTATGCTGTTTTTTCCAAGATTGGATGGCCCATTTATGGCTACCACGTTTAAGATTTTCAATAGCCTCGTCGATAGGGAACCAGGCAATATGATTAAAATCTTCTAGTGGTTTTTGAACTTTCTTGAAAGAAGTCGCTTCATAGAGGTAGGCAGGATTGTAGTAGTAGGTATCACGGTGACGAGAGTAGAAATATTCGTCAGCTTGTCCGTAATAGCTACCAATTTCAGCAGTAAAGCCAAGTTCTTCAATCAACTCACGTTTTAGGGCTTCTTGATGATTTTCACCTGCTTCAATTTCGCCACCTGGTAAGAACCAAGCACCATTGGGTGCTTGAACAAGAACAATTTGTTTTTGTTCAGCGTCTGGAATAACCGCATATACACCGTAACGTGAAACATAGTCTGTATTTGCTTTTTTTTCTCCGAAAGTTGGGTTTGCCATTGCATTTTCCTCATTATCTAGTATCGTTATTATTATCATAATGGACAAAGGTCGAGCTGTCAAGAAATTACAGTTATTTTAGTAAAAAAGAAGCAGAAACATTTCATTTTCTACTCCTTTTTTATAGAATTTATTTTTCTTTTTCAGAAGTTTTTACTTCAGCTTTTTTGGCAGATTTGATTTGAATCTTGCCCTTGCTGGTCATAACTGCCTTGAGGTCTTTTTCGCTTGGATTTTCAAGGTAGTAATCAGTGATTGCGTCCTCAATATAGTCTTGAATAGTACGACGAAGTGGGCGTGCCCCCATTTTTGGATCATAGCCGAGGTCAACTAACTTTTCCTTGACCTTGTCAGTTACATCTAAATGAATGTTGTTGCTAGAGAGGCGTTTGTTAACATCTGCTAGCATGAGTTCGACAATCTGAAGGAGATTATCTTTGCTGAGAGCCTTAAATTCGATAATACCATCAAAACGGTTCATAAACTCTGGACTAAAGAAGTTGCCGAGTTCACCGAGAACAGAGTTGGTACGTCCTTCTCTAGCAGCCCCAAATCCAACGCTGGCTTCTGCCTTACCTGTACCTGCATTTGAAGTCATGATGATGATGGCGTCCTTGAAGCTAACTGTACGTCCTTGCCCATCTGTCAAACGACCATCGTCCAAGACCTGGAGGAACATATGCATAACATCTGGGTGAGCTTTTTCCACTTCATCGAGAAGGATAAGAGAATATGGATTGCGACGAACTTTTTCAGTTAATTGCCCAGCCTCATCATAGCCAACATAACCTGGAGGAGCACCAACTAATTTAGCCACGCTGTGTTTTTCCATGTATTCACTCATATCAAAGCGAATCATGCTATCAGCAGAACCAAAGAGTTCGATTGCCAGTTGTTTGGAAAGTTCTGTTTTACCGACACCAGTTGGTCCGACAAAGAGGAAGCTTCCAATTGGACGGTTTGGCGTACCGAGACCGACACGATTCCGGCGAATAGCCTTGGCAATCTTATCGACAGCATCATCTTGTCCAATAACATGAGACTTGAGGTCTTCGGCTAGATGGATGAGTTGAGATTGTTCTTTCTCTTTTAAATCACCAACAGGGATGTTGGTTTTCTGCTCGATAATGTGCTCAATGGTTTTCTCACTGATGATAGGAGTATCCTGGTCCGTAACCTTTTTCTTTTGCATTTCCTTATACTTGGCAATCTGGTCGCGGAAGTAGGCAGCCTTCTCAAAATCTTCTTCTCGTGTAGCTTGAGATTTGAGATTTTCAGCTTCAATCAAGCGTTGATCAATTACTTTAGGGTCTACAAAATTCAAGGTCAAGTTCATCTTAGAACCCGCTTCATCTAGGAGGTCAATGGCCTTGTCAGGCAAGAAGCGGTCTTGGATGTAGCGATTGGAAAGAGTTGCAGCTGCTTCAATTGCAGCATCGGTATATTGAACGTGGTGGTAGTCTTCGTATTTCTTTTGAATTCCTTTGAGGATAATAATCGTTTCCTCAACCGTTGGTTCATCAACTTTGACAGGCTGCATACGACGCTCTAGGGCAGCATCCTTTTCAATGATACGGTATTCATTGAGGGTAGTAGCGCCGACAAGTTGCAGTTCACCACGGGCAAGGGCTGGTTTGAGGATATTTCCAGCATCCATATTGCCATCGCCTGCAGAACCTGCACCGACAATTTCATGGATTTCATCGATAAAGAGGATAATATCCTCACGTTTGCGAATTTCTTCCATGAGCTTTTGCATGCGTTCTTCAAATTGCCCTCGGATACCTGTTCCTTGAACCAGGCTAACCACATCCAGACGGATAACTTGTTTACCTTGGAGTTTATGTGGAACATCGCCATCAACGATTTTTTGAGCTAGACCTTCGACAACGGCCGTTTTTCCGACACCAGGTTCACCGATAAGAACGGGATTATTCTTGGTTCTGCGATTGAGAATCTCGATGACACGGGTAATCTCATCGTCGCGTCCAATAACAGGGTCGATATCACCACGACGGGCAATTTCAGTTACATTAATACCAAATTCTTCCAGCAGGCTTTTTTCTTGGCTTGGTGGCGGAGTTTGGGCAGGCCCACGATTTTGGGAACCATAACCGCCATTTCCACCGTAACCTCCACCTGATTGAGTTGGGGGAGTCGGAGGAGTGTTGTTAGAAGGTCTAAAATTGTTTAGGTCATTGAAGAAATCACCAAATGGATCAAAGTCACGATTGTTCAGATCCGTCATACCTTTAAAGAGGCTATTATTAGGATCTGTCTTGATAATCTTATAGCAGTTTTGACAGAGGTCAATTTGTTTTTGTTTTCCATTGAGATTGGTGTAAAGATGAATTGTTGAGTCGTTGATTTTACAGTTTTGACAAAGCATACATCTACCTCGTTTCTTTCGTTAGCTTGACCTGTTTAAAGGTCAAAAATAGTCAAAATTTTATACTCTCATTATAACAGGATTGGACTGTAAAGCAAGTAAAAAGATTGCAGCTTTGAGAAGTTATTACAATGAAAATCTTTGTGAATTTGGACTATAAAAAAATCCTATTTGTGAGACAAAAAGGATTTTGGTTAGACATGCAGGGACAATCCCAGCTTGTTTTAGATTAGTAGAGGAGTTCGTAAATCTCCATTGCGATCAAGTCAATGCTGTCAAACGTATAAGTTTCGCGAGCTTCTACATCACGAAGGGTAAAGATTGATCCGTTTTCTTCGTCGTGGCTGTATGCAACTTCTGCAACAACAACTCCTTCGCGTTCAAAATTACGTTTTAAATTTCCGCCGTCTTTTGCCATTGCTTCAAGGCGGTTGATGATTCTAACCAAATGTGATTCCATTTTGATTCTCCTTCATTTCTTATCGTTACTATTTTACCATAAAGGAGGCCAACTTGCCTAGAAAAAACTAAGATTTCTCGCTAATTCTACCAGCTTAAAGTTTTTTTTGAATAAATTGGATAAAAAGTTTGAATTTTAATTCAATACATGTTATAATCATACAGTATTCTATTTTAGAAAGCAGTGTGACTATGAATTTTTCTTTTTTACCTAAGTATTTACCTTATTTTAACTATGGGGCTGTTGTGACGGTTCTCATTTCTATCTGTGTTGTCTTTTTGGGAACTATTTTGGGTGTTGTCTTGGCTTTTGGGCAACGTTCAAAGTTTAAACCGCTTGTCTGGCTGGCCAACTTGTACGTTTGGATTTTCCGTGGGACACCGATGATGGTTCAGATTATGATTGCCTTTGCCCTTATGCATATCAATGCTCCGACTATTCAGGTTGGGATTTTGGGTGTCGATCTTTCTCGCTTGATTCCAGGGATTTTGATTATCTCTATGAACAGTGGTGCTTATGTTTCTGAGACTGTTCGTGCCGGAATCAATGCGGTTCCAAAAGGTCAGCTAGAGGCGGCTTATTCGCTAGGGATTCGTCCTAAAAATGCCATGCGTTATGTGATTTTGCCACAAGCAATCAAAAATATCTTGCCAGCATTGGGGAACGAATTTATCACCATTATCAAGGATAGCTCCCTTTTATCAGCTATTGGGGTCATGGAGTTGTGGAATGGTGCTACAACAGTTTCTACAACAACCTATCTACCTCTGACTCCACTTTTATTTGCAGCCTTTTACTACTTGATTATGACTTCTATTTTGACCGTAGCCTTGAAAGCTTTTGAAAAACGTATGGGACAAGGAGATAAGAAATAATGACAGAAACCTTGATAAAAATCGAAAATTTATATAAATCCTTTGGAAATAATGAAGTATTGAAGGGCATCAACCTCGAGATTAAAAGAGGAGAAGTTGTCGTTATCATCGGTCCTTCAGGGAGCGGGAAATCTACCTTGCTTCGCTCTATGAATTTGTTGGAAGAAGCAACCAAAGGGAAGGTTATCTTTGAGGGAGTCGATATTACGGACAAGAAGAATGACCTGTTTGCCATGCGTGAGAAGATGGGCATGGTTTTCCAACAATTTAATCTCTTTCCTAATATGACTGTGATGGAAAATATTACCTTGTCACCTATCAAGACCAAAGGTGAAAGCAAGGCAGTTGCTGAGAAGAGAGCCCAAGAGCTGTTGGAAAAAGTTGGTTTGCCAGATAAGGCAGATGCTTACCCACAGAGTTTGTCTGGTGGGCAGCAACAACGGATTGCTATTGCGCGTGGGTTGGCTATGGAACCAGATGTTTTGCTCTTTGACGAGCCAACCTCAGCCTTGGACCCTGAAATGGTAGGAGAGGTACTGGCTGTTATGCAAGACCTTGCCAAATCAGGAATGACCATGGTTATCGTAACACATGAAATGGGATTTGCTCGTGAGGTGGCAGACCGTGTCATCTTTATGGCAGACGGTGTAGTTGTTGAAGATGGAACACCTGAACAGATTTTTGAACAAACCCAAGAACAACGGACTAAAGATTTCTTGAGTAAGGTTTTATAATCTATTTTAAAATTTCAAGACAAGATTAGTGAAAAGCTCGACCAGAGCTTTTTCTTATAGTTTGAAACTATAGGATAGCCTAGGAAAGAAGTGTTAGAGGGGACTAGCAGTTTTTGGTATAATGAAAGATATTTGAAAGAAAAGAGAAGTGATATGACACAGATTATTGATGGGAAGGCTCTAGCAGCTAAGTTACAAGGACAGCTGGCTGAAAAGACTGCAAGATTAAAGGAAGAAACGGGGCTAGTACCTGGTTTGGTAGTGATTTTGGTTGGGGACAACCCTGCCAGCCAAGTCTACGTTCGTAACAAGGAGAGGTCAGCCCTTGCGGCTGGATTCCGTAGTGAAGTTGTGCGAGTTCCAGATACCATTACTCAAGAGGAATTGTTAGACTTGATTGCCAAATACAATCAAGATTCAGCTTGGCATGGGATATTGGTCCAGTTGCCATTACCAAAACATATAGATGAAGAGGCGGTTCTATTGGCTATTGACCCAGAAAAGGATGTGGATGGTTTCCATCCTCTAAATATGGGACGCCTTTGGTCTGGTCATCCAGTCATGATTCCTTCGACACCTGCAGGAATTATGGAAATGTTTCATGAATATGGGATTGACTTGGAAGGTAAAAATGCGGTCGTCATCGGTCGTTCCAATATTGTTGGAAAACCTATGGCACAGCTTCTTTTGGCTAAAAATGCAACAGTAACCTTGTCTCACTCACGGACTCATAATCTGGCCAAGGTGGCTGCTAAAGCAGATATTCTGGTTGTTGCAATCGGTCGTGCCAAGTTTGTGACTGCTGACTTTGTCAAACCTGGTGCGGTTGTCATTGATGTCGGGATGAACCGAGATGAAAATGGCAAACTTTGTGGGGATGTGGATTATGAGGCAGTTGCACCACTTGCTAGCCACATCACGCCAGTACCTGGAGGTGTCGGTCCTATGACTATTACCATGCTGATGGAGCAAACCTATCAAGCAGCACTTCGGACATTGGATAGGAAATTTTAAAAGTAAGATTACCAAAGGAGGCCTGCGCCTCCTTTTTGTTGTATAATGGAGTGAGGTGATTAGATGATTTTAAAAATTTATAATGGGGAATATAGTTTACAATGGGATGGAATATACTACTTATCATTAATTGATTATCCAAATATTCAAGAATGGGAATTAGAAAAAATTGCTAAATTTATAGCTTACGAAAAACTTCATAAACGTCAAACAAGTATTGAGTGTGCTGATTCTTGTTTAAAAAAAGAGATTTCAGATTACATCTTTCAGCATCCCTTTCTGCCACCATTTACCCCTACAGATAAAATAGTAGCCTCGACTTATGATCTACATAAGAGATTAGTGACTTCAGACTACTGTAGTCATACTACGACTATAGATGCAGCGATTTCTATCTTTAAAACAGGTCATCTCTTATCTGCTGTGAAAGCCTTTGGGCGAGATGCTGAGGAGTTGGTTTTGGATAGTCGAAATGCTGCATCGGATCCGATAGATTATTTTGACTATATCATGTTAGGGTGGTCAAATACAAGTTCTGGTTATCGATTAGCGATGGAGCGTTTATTAGGTCGAGCTCCTTCAGAGAAAGAATTACAAGATAAGTTTATTCCTGGAGTGAGTTTTCATTTTATCTATACAGATTTGATTAAACTTACTGGTTATATTTTTGATGGCTACCATGTTGCAAAAATTAAGGACATGTTGAATTTATTTAGTGAGTTGTATATTTGTATTATTCCAACTCATAATAAGAGCCAATTTGAAAATATTATTCCAACTAAAATACAAGATAGGGTGCATTATCTTGACTATGTTGGAGAAGACTTAGAAGAGTGGACTAAGAAAGTCTATCAAGTTGTTTTAAAACAATCAGATAAAGGATAGTTGAGGAAAAAACGATGAAAGTGATTGATCAAGACTTATTAGAAAAAGTCATTATTGAACGTTCTCGTACAAGTCATAAAGGAGACTATGGTCGCTTGCTTCTGTTAGGTGGAACTTATCCTTACGGTGGTGCTATCATCATGGCTGCTTTGGCAGCTGTTAAAAGCGGTGCAGGATTGGTGACTGTTGGAACAGATAGGAAAAATATCACAGCTTTACACAGTCATTTACCTGAGGCTATGGCCTTTTCTCTTCAAGACCAGCAATTGTTAAAAGAGCAATTGGAGAAGGCAGAAGTTGTCTTGTTGGGGCCTGGTTTAGGAGACGATGCTTTTGGAGAAGATTTAGTCAAAGAGGTCTCTACTAGCTTAAGACAGAATCAGATTTTGATTGTAGACGGAGGTGCTTTGGCTATTCTTGCCAGAACAAGATTGTCATTTCCTTCCAGTCAGCTTATCCTAACTCCCCACCAAAAGGAGTGGGAAAAACTGTCTGGAATTACGATTGAAAAGCAAAACGAAGCTACAACAGCTAGTGCCCTGACTTCTTTCCCTCAAGGAACAATTTTGGTAGAGAAAGGTCCAGCTACTCGTATTTGGCAAGCTGGCCAATCAGATTATTACCAGTTACAGGTTGGCGGTCCCTATCAGGCGACTGGGGGAATGGGCGATACTCTGGCTGGGATGATTGCAGGATTTGCAGGCCAGTTTAAACAAGCCAGTCTCTACGAGCGTGTGGCAGCAGCAACCCATCTTCATTCAGCCATAGCCCAAGAATTAGCTCAAGAACATTATGTGGTCTTGCCAACGGAAATTAGTAATTGTCTTCCTAAAGTAATGAATAAAATATCTCAAAAAAGACTGGAATAAAATTCAATATTTAGGAGAAAACGAAGTAAATATTACCACAATAAAACGCATAATATCAAGTTTTTTAATGCCTGATACTATGCGTTTTTGACTTTAAAGCCTTTTTGCTACTCGGTCTCTATTTTGGAGCAAGCTTCTGCTCAGTATGTTTTATAATTTCTCGTTGATAAATCGGATAAACTGGTTCCACCAAACTTTTAAGAAGAAGGCTTTTTCAACTTTCTTTTCTGCTACCATTTCGAAACTAGAACGTTCTGTGGTAATGTAACCTTGACCAATCAAGTCATTGTCTTCGTAAGTCAGATGACCAACCACTGTTCCAGCTTCAAGTGGTGCTGGGATTGCTTTAGAATTAGGTGTGAATTGAATAGATTGGGAAGATTGATTCCCGACACGTTCAATTAGATAGATATCCTCTGGGGCCACTGCAGTGACCGTATCTTCTTTTCCATCTTGTACAGGGGCTTTGCTATCTTGATAGGCATCTCCTTTTTGCACTATTTTACGAAGTGTGAATGTAGAAGAGATATAATCCATTAGTGAAGATGTAGCTGTGAAACGAGCGTAAGGATTATTGGATTGATGATCTGCATTCAAAACAACTGTGATAACCCTCATTCCTTTTTCGACAGTAGTACCAACAAAAGACTCTCCAGCTTTGTCTGTTGTTCCTGTTTTCAGTCCATCAAAACCACCACGGTAAGCAGGCATGCCTTCTAACATATAGTTGGTCGAAGTGATTGTCATCCCAGCAAAAGTAGATGAAGGTTTTTTGGTGATTTCCAAGACTTGTGGGTATTTTTTGATGAGGTTACGAGCAACGATAGCAACATCATAAGCGCTGAGCTTATTTTCATCATCTTTATTAGACCCTGGGTAAATGTTATCTCCTAGAGTCTCGTTGTTCAGACCAGTTGTATTGACAACGGTGGCATCTTTGATTCCCCATTCCAAGAGTTTGGCCCGCATCATATCAACGAAGTCTTTCTCTGAGCCAGCAATTTTCTCAGCTAGGGCAATAGCGGCACTGTTGGCACTAGACACCAGGGTTGCTTCAAGCAACTCTTCGACGGTATAATTACGGGCCTCCATAGGAACATTACTGGCTTCAGAATTTGTCGTCAATTGATAAGGATAGTCAGAAATATCTACTGGGGTGGATAGTGTGATACTTCCATTTTCGAGTGCTTCATAGACCAGGTAAACGGTAAGTAGTTTTGTTATAGAAGCAATTTCGACAGGTTGCGTTGCATCTTTTTCATAGAGAATTTTCCCCGTATTGGCCTCAACAGCAATGACATGTTTTGCAGCAACATTAAAATCTTGAGCAGCAACAGTAGATGCTGAGCCAATAAGGGATAGGCTTAGTAGAGTTAAAATGATTTTTTTCATAGTAAGTTTATTCTAACATAAAGAAAAAAATATTCCCAGTTTCATGATAGAAGAAAGAAGCTTTTTTGAAAGTATGGTAAAATAGATGAATGGAGGTACCTCATGTTTCGTAAGAATAAATTATTTTTTTGGACCAGTGAGATTTTACTATTAACAATCATCTTCTATTTATGGAGAGAGATGGGAGCGATTATTACACCTTTTGTAAGCGTCGCAAACACCATCATGATTCCTTTTCTTCTAGGTGGTTTTTTATATTATTTGACCAATCCTATTGTAATTTTTTTACAAAAGTATTTCAAAATTAATCGTATTATTGGTATTCTACTAACCTTGTGTGCCTTGGTTTGGGGGTTAGTTATTGGGGTAGTCTATCTCTTACCGATTTTGGTCAATCAGTTGACCAGCTTGATTGCGACTAGCCAGACTATCTACAGTCGTTTACAAGATTTGATTGTGGATTTATCTACTTATCCAGCCTTTCAAAATTTAGATATTCAAGCGACTATTCAGCAGTTAAACCTATCCTATGTAGATATTTTACAAAATATCCTAAATAGTGTTACCAATAGTGTCGGAAGTGTCCTATCAGCTCTCTTTAGTACCGTTTTGATTATTATTATGACCCCTGTATTTTTGGTTTATTTTTTGTTAGATGGTCACAAATTTTTACCGATGCTTGAGCGCACTGTTTTAAAGAGAGATAAGTTGCATATTGCAGGTCTGCTAAAAAATTTGAATGCGACAATTGCTCGATACATTAGTGGAGTCGCAATTGATGCGCTTATTATCGGCTGTTTGGCCTTTATCGGATATAGCGTTATCGGTTTAAAATATGCTTTAGTTTTTGCCATCTTTTCGGGATTGGCCAATCTCATTCCTTATGTAGGACCAAGTATCGGTTTGATTCCAATGATTGTCGCAAATGTCTTTACTGATCCTCATAGAATGCTGATTGCAGTTGTTTACATGCTGATCATTCAACAAGTGGATGGGAACATCCTTTACCCTCGAATCGTAGGTGGGGTGATGAAGGTTCATCCAATTACGATTTTAGTATTGCTTTTGTTATCAAGTAATATCTATGGTGTCATTGGTATGATTGTCGCAGTACCAACCTATTCTATTTTAAAAGAAATTTCTAAGTTCTTATCTCGTTTGTATGAAAATCATAAAATAATGAAAGAACGAGAAATAGAATTAGCTAAGTAAAAGTCAGGAGCCCCCTGATTTTTCTTTTTATAGTGATAGGAGTAGAAGTGCTGATTATATTAGCCGATTAAGAATAATTCACAAAAACTTTGTAAAACACTTGCAATTTAGCTGAAATTTGATAAAATAGTAAGGAAAGTTAGACTGTATTGCCTACTGTCTATCTATAAAATATATTTTATTGGAGGCTTTTACTCAAATGGCAAAAGAAAAATACGATCGTAGTAAACCACACGTTAACATTGGTACTATCGGACACGTTGACCACGGTAAAACTACCCTAACTGCAGCTATCACAACTGTTTTGGCACGTCGCTTGCCTTCATCAGTTAACCAACCTAAAGACTATGCGTCTATCGATGCTGCTCCAGAAGAACGCGAACGCGGTATCACTATCAACACTGCGCACGTTGAGTACGAAACTGAAAAACGTCACTACGCTCACATCGACGCTCCAGGACACGCGGACTACGTTAAAAACATGATCACTGGTGCCGCTCAAATGGACGGAGCTATCCTTGTAGTAGCTTCAACTGACGGACCAATGCCACAAACTCGTGAGCACATCCTTCTTTCACGTCAGGTTGGTGTTAAACACCTTATCGTCTTCATGAACAAGATTGACTTGGTTGACGACGAAGAATTGCTTGAATTGGTTGAAATGGAAATCCGTGACCTCTTGTCAGAATATGACTTCCCAGGTGACGATCTTCCAGTTATCCAAGGTTCAGCTCTTAAAGCTCTTGAAGGTGACTCTAAATACGAAGACATCATCATGGAATTGATGAACACTGTTGATGAGTACATTCCAGAACCAGAACGCGATACTGACAAACCATTGCTTCTTCCAGTCGAGGACGTATTCTCAATCACTGGACGTGGTACAGTTGCTTCAGGACGTATCGACCGTGGTACTGTTCGTGTTAACGACGAAATCGAAATCGTTGGTATCAAAGAAGAAACTAAGAAAGCTGTTGTTACTGGTGTTGAAATGTTCCGTAAACAACTTGACGAAGGTCTTGCAGGAGACAACGTAGGTATCCTTCTTCGTGGTGTTCAACGTGACGAAATCGAACGTGGACAAGTTATTGCTAAACCAGGTTCAATCAACCCACACACTAAATTCAAAGGTGAAGTTTACATCCTTACTAAAGAAGAAGGTGGACGTCACACTCCATTCTTCAACAACTACCGTCCACAATTCTACTTCCGTACTACTGACGTTACAGGTTCAATCGAACTTCCAGCAGGTACTGAAATGGTAATGCCAGGTGATAACGTGACAATCGACGTTGAGTTGATCCACCCAATCGCCGTAGAACAAGGTACTACATTCTCTATCCGTGAGGGTGGACGTACTGTTGGTTCAGGTATGGTTACAGAAATCGAAGCTTAATTCGATTTAGTTCCCAGAAGAACAATTATTTAAGTCAGACACTAAAAGAATCTTGCTTTGCAAGGTTCTTTTTTTCGAATATTGAACTAAAATTATTGAAGAATTGCTTACAGAAAAAAGCTCTATGCACCTGATGTGCATAGAGCAATGGGGATTATTTGATATAGAGTTCTTGGTTTTTCAAGACAATTTCACGTATGCTTGCAAACTTCTTGAGTTTTTTAAGTTCTTCTGGATGAGTGACGAGAGTGATAACATAGCCTTCTTTACCCATGCGACCTGTACGGCCAGCACGGTGAGTGTAGGTCTCAATGTCTCTTGGGACATCAAAGTTTACGACGCATTCTAGGCTATCGATATCAATTCCACGAGCCAAAAGGTCTGTTGCAAGGAGTAGGGTTAGTTGGTTATCTTTAAACTTTTCTAAGATGATTTTTCTAAATTTGACATTGACATCACTAGCTAGAGAAACAGCCAAGATATCCCGATACTGTAATTTTTCTTCTGCACTTCCAAGGTCTGATAGGCTGTTAAAGAAGACCAGACCGCGGAAATCCTCCACATGAGCTAGTTTTCGTAGCATATCCACTCGGTGACGTTGATCTACCTGCATATAGAAATGTTGGATGTTGTCCAATTTTTGGTCAGAAAGATCAATGGTACGTGTGTTAGGCGCAATCTTTTCTTGGTCAAACTTGGTCGTCGCACTCATGTAGACGAATTGGTGGTCACGCGGTGCGTAGTGAGTGATTTTCTCCACAAAGTGTATCTGAGAATCATCGAGCAATTGGTCAAATTCATCTAGAATGATGGTTTCCACATTCATCATCTTGATTTTTTTCAATTTAATTAGTTCAAAGATACGACCAGGGGTTCCAATCAGAATTTCTGGTCCTTTTTTTAGGCGTTCAATCTGGCGTTTCTGACTCGAACCCGATAAGAAGAGTTGGGCAGTTAAGCCGATGGCTTCAGCCCACGTTTTACATACATCAAAAATCTGTCCAGCAAGTTCTGTATTAGGCGCTAGAATCAAGAGTTGTTGGGCTTTTTTCTTTTGTAGTCTGAGAAGACTTGGTAGAAGGTAAGCTAGGGTCTTACCAGTTCCTGTTGGGCTCACCCCTAGGAGGTTTTCTCCAGCAAGAAGGGGCTCAAATAGTTGGGTTTGAATGGGAGTAAATTCTTGGAAACCGAGTTGGTCACTCAGTTCTTGCCATTCAGTCGGTAGTTTGTTTTTCATTTTTCTGCCTCAAATCTAATGCCAGCACTCTGGCGCATGGTATATAGTAGCTCATGAACTGAACTTGCATCTTCCAGCCAAGTTTGGTAGAGATTCAAATCTGGTTGCTGGATCATGTGTGCAAATGCAGCGACTTCCTCAGTCATCGTATGAGGAGCCTGTTGGATAGGGAGTTGGATTTGATTTCCTTGATGGTCGGTAAAAATAGCCGAGCGAACATGCTCAATTGTGTTGAGTGTCAAGGTACCATCTGTCGTATAAATCTCGCAAGGGAGATTGGAAGTGATGTTTTTACCAGCCTTGATATGGACTTGAAAATCAGGGTAGAAGAGGATGCCATCTCCATTTAGGTCAATGCTATTGTCAAGCTGTTGAGCCTGATAGGTGGCGTTCTCAGCTTTTCCAAAGAGACGAACGGCAGCGTAGAGAGGATAAATTCCTAAATCCATGAGAGCACCGCCAGCAAAACGATCTGAAAAAACATTTGGTGTCAGTCCAGCTAACAAATCTGGCATTTTGGAAGAATACTTGGCATAGTTGAAATCTGCTCCCAAAATTTGTTTGTCTGCTAAAAAGTTTTTGATAGTAGTAAAAGTTTTCTCATGGTAATTACGAGCTGCTTCGAAGATAAAACAGTGATTTTTCTTAGCTATTTGAATCAAATCCAGCCATTCTTGTGGCTGAGTGACAGCTGGCTTTTCAAGAATGACGTGTTTACCTGCAGATAATGCAGTTTTTGCCTGAGCAAAATGCAAGGAGTTTGGACTAGCAATATAGACCACATCAAAGGAGCTCTTGACTAAGTCTTCTAATTGTTCAAAGAGCTGGATATCTTGATAGCGAGAAGCAAAGGTTGCTGCAGTTTCTAGATTTCTAGAATAGACTGCGGCCAACTGGTATTCTCCACTGGTATGGGCTGCCTCTATGAAGTGATGGCTGATAGCGCCTGTTCCGATGACACCTAATTTTAGCATAAATACTCCTTTTCCGATTTCAAATCCTTCTTTCATTATAACATAGATAGACGGTACTATCCAACAGAGGATGAAAAATTTCAAATAAGCTACTAGGACTTTTCCAAAGAAAGTGGTACAATAATGAGATGAGTAAATGAAATGGGAGGGAAAATGAGATTATTACCTATAAGAAAAATATCACGTCAGTCTAAGAGGCTAGCGCTTTTTTTGACTTTTTGTGCAGGTTATGTAGATGCCTATACTTTTATTGTGCGAGGGAATACTCTTGTAGCTGGGCAAACTGGGAATGTAGTCTTTCTTTCAGTAGAATTAATCCAAAATAATGTTTCAGATGTTAGGGACAAGGTTCTCACCTTGCTAGCTTTTATGATGGGGGTCTTTTTATTAACTGTTTATAAGGAAAAATTGAGAATTGTGAAAAAGCCAATTCTATCACTGATTCCTTTGGCAATCTTATCAATCATTATTGGTTTTGTGCCGCAAACTGTAGATAATATCTATCTAGTACCGCCCTTAGCCTTTTGTATGGGCTTGGTGACAACTGCCTTTGGTGAAGTATCGGGGATTGCCTACAATAATGCTTTTATGACGGGGAACATCAAACGGACCATGTTGGCTTTTGGGGATTATTTTAGGACCAAGCACACACCATTTTTACGTGAAGGGATTATCTTTGTAAGCCTGCTTAGTAGTTTTGTACTTGGCGTTGTCTTTTCAGCCTATTTGACGATTTTCTATAATGAAAAGACTATTCTTGGTATTCCTATTATGATGAGCATTTTTTACCTCAGTATGCTTTCTGCCTCGTGGCGGAAAAAAGTAAAAGAAAAAGCTTCATTTTAGGTGTTATTACTTGTAAGAAAATAGGAGATATGCTATACTTGAAGAGTTGACTATGCACGTTCCTGTGCAACCGCACGAACATCGTCGCTTGATTATTCAAGTTTAAGTGGTTCGTCCCACGATGCTAGGCGAGTCTTCACAAAAAATTCGGGGAAACCCATAAAAATCATAGGAGGTGCATAATGAGCACATACGCAATTATCAAAACTGGCGGAAAACAAGTTAAAGTTGAAGTTGGTCAAGCAGTTTACGTTGAAAAATTGAACGTTGAAGCTGGTCAAGAAGTTACTTTTAACGAAGTTGTTCTTGTTGGTGGTGAAAACACTGTTGTCGGAACTCCACTTGTTGCTGGAGCTACTGTAGTTGGAACTGTTGAAAAACAAGGAAAACAAAAGAAAGTTGTTACTTACAAGTACAAACCTAAAAAAGGTAGCCACCGTAAACAAGGTCACCGTCAACCATATACAAAAGTTGTCATCAACGCAATTAACGCTTAATTTTAAGGAGAACACATGATACAGGCAGTCTTTGAGAGAGCCGAAGATGGCGAGCTGAGGAGTGCGGAAATTACTGGACACGCCGAGAGTGGCGAATACGGCTTAGATGTCGTGTGTGCATCGGTTTCTACGCTTGCCATTAACTTTATCAATTCCATTGAAAAATTTGCAGGCTATGAACCAATCCTAGAATTAAACGAAGCTGAAGGTGGCTATCTGATGGTTGAAATTCCAAAAGATCTTCCTTCACACCAGAGAGAGATGACCCAGTTATTCTTTGAATCATTTTTCTTAGGTATGGCAAACTTATCGGAGAACTCTTCTGAGTTCGTCCAAACCAGAGTTATCACAGAAAACTAACACGGAGGAAAACATTATGTTAAAAATGACTCTTAACAACTTGCAACTTTTCGCCCACAAAAAAGGTGGAGGTTCTACATCAAACGGACGTGATTCACAAGCAAAACGTCTTGGAGCTAAAGCAGCTGACGGACAAACTGTAACAGGTGGATCAATCCTTTACCGTCAACGTGGTACACACATCTACCCAGGTGTAAACGTTGGTCGTGGTGGAGACGATACTTTGTTCGCTAAAGTTGAAGGCGTAGTACGCTTTGAACGTAAAGGACGCGATAAAAAACAAGTTTCTGTTTACCCAATCGCTAAATAAAAAGGTCCAGTGAACCTTTTTATCCCGAGCCTTGAAATGTAAAGGCGAGGAAGCTAGAAGTAGCATAAACTAAGGCTTTCCGAGTTTTCGGAGAGCCTGTTTTTTTGTTTTGGTACCCATATTCTAAAATCCTATGTAAGAAGCGAATTTATCGGCTACTTTATCTTTTAGATACAATCATAAAATAGTGGAATTTGCCCCTTTTACAGTAATGAATTTTATAAGGGAATAAGATATTGTAAAAATTGCTAAGATTTGATATTATAATTGTATCTGAGTAAGGAAGTAGGAATATGGAAAGGATGTGAACCTGTGTGAAAAAGCTTATCACATAGTAGTCTGTTCAATCTCTTTTCTTGTTCTATCTGCTTGTTTCAGTAAGAAAAAATTGATTCTTCCTGAACCTGAAACGATTTCTGTTATTTCTCTGCAGAAAAAACTTTCTGAAGATGTTAAAACTATAAACAAGAGAGAAGAAATTTCAAAATTGATTGAGGAGATACAGAAACAGTCCAAATCTACAATTTTTGAGAGTTTCAATGATCAACCGACAAATGATAAAGATTACATCATTATCAAATTCACTCATCAGAATGAAGAAAATGATAGTGTGACCTATCTATATGCTATGAAAGAAAAACAGTATATTGAACAGTCATATGTGGGTATTTGGGAGGTGAGTTCAGATATAGCGGATAGGATTGAAGAGTTTTTTCTAGTTGATTCATAGAGCTAGAAGAAAGTTCAGAGAGCTTTTATCATAAATTAATGTGAAATTGGATTTGCATCATATTATAAACGGTAAATCAATAAGATTTGCTGTTTTTATTTGTTTGAACTAAAATGAGGACTGGGAAAGGATATCATTCTAATTTTTGTCTTGGGATGTTAGAGTATTCATTGAGACTTGAAAAGTTCCTGACTTTTTTCCTTTTTGGAAAACTTCTAAAATATGGTATAATGAAAAGATAAAGAAGTTGGGGGTAGAAGATGAACATTCAACAATTACGCTATGTTGTGGCTATTGCCAATAGTGGTACTTTCCGTGAAGCTGCTGAAAAGATGTATGTTAGTCAGCCGAGTCTGTCTATTTCTGTTCGTGATTTGGAAAAAGAGTTGGGCTTTAAGATTTTCCGTCGGACTAGCTCAGGGACTTTCTTGACTCGTCGTGGTATGGAATTCTATGAAAAAGCGCAAGAATTGGTTAAAGGATTTGATATTTTTCAAAATCAGTATTCCAATCCTGAAGAAGAAAAAGATGAATTTTCCATTGCCAGTCAGCACTATGACTTCTTGCCACCAACCATTACAGCCTTTTCAGAGCGCTATCCTGATTACAAAAATTTCCGTATTTTTGAATCAACTACAGTTCAAATACTTGATGAAGTAGCTCAGGGGCACAGTGAGATTGGGATTATCTACCTCAACAATCAAAATAAAAAAGGGATCATGCAACGGGTTGAAAAGTTAGGTCTGGAGGTCATTGAATTAATTCCTTTTTATACCCATATTTATCTCCGCGAGGGGCATCCTTTGGCTCAGAAAGAGGAATTGGTCATGGAGAATTTAGCTGATCTACCAACGGTTCGTTTCACTCAAGAAAAAGACGAGTACCTTTATTATTCAGAGAACTTTGTTGATACCAGTGCGAGCTCACAGATGTTTAATGTGACAGACCGTGCTACCTTGAATGGTATTTTGGAGCGGACGGATGCTTATGCAACAGGTTCTGGATTTTTAGATAGTGATAGCGTCAATGGCATCACAGTTATTCGTCTCAAGGATAATCTAGATAATCGCATGGTCTATGTTAAACGTGAAGAAGTGGAGCTTAGTCAAGCTGGGACTCTCTTTGTAGAAGTCATGCAAGAATATTTTGATCAGAAGAGGAAATCATGAAAAAAAGAGGAATAGTGGCAGTCATTGTACTGCTTTTGATTGGGTTGGATCAGTTGGTAAAATCCTATATCATCCAGCAAATTCCACTGGGTGAAGTGCGTTCTTGGATTCCCAATTTCGTTAGCTTGACCTACCTGCAAAATCGAGGGGCAGCCTTTTCTATCTTACAAGACCAGCAGTTGCTATTCGCTGTTATTACTCTGGTTGTCGTGGTAGGTGCCATTTGGTATTTGCACAAACACATGGAAGACTCAATCTGGATGGTGATTGGCTTAACCTTAATCATCGCTGGAGGTCTTGGAAACTTTATTGACAGGGTGAGTCAGGGCTTTGTTGTGGATATGTTCCACCTTGACTTTATTAATTTTGCAATTTTCAATGTTGCAGATAGCTATCTGACTGTTGGAGTGATTATTTTATTGATTGCAATGCTAAAAGAGGAAATAAATGGAAATTAAAATTGAAACTGGTGGCCTGCGTTTAGATAAGGCTTTGTCAGATTTGACAGAATTATCACGTAGTCTCGCGAATGAACAAATCAAAACAGGCCAGGTCTTGGTCAATGGCCAAGTCAAGAAAGCTAAATACACAGTTCAAGAGGGCGATGTCGTCACTTACCATGTGCCAGAACCAGAGGTTTTAGAGTATGTAGCTGAGAATCTTCCGCTAGAAATCATCTACCAAGATGAGGATGTGGCTGTTGTTAACAAGCCTCAGGGAATGGTTGTGCATCCGAGTGCTGGTCATACCAGTGGAACCCTGGTAAATGCCCTTATGTACCATATTAAGGATTTGTCGGGTATCAATGGGGTTCTGCGTCCGGGAATTGTTCACCGCATTGACAAGGATACGTCAGGTCTTCTCATGATTGCTAAAAATGATGAGGCGCATCTAGCACTTGCCCAAGAACTCAAGGATAAAAAGTCTCTCCGCAAATATTGGGCGATTGTTCATGGAAATCTACCAAATGATCGTGGTGTCATTGAAGCACCGATTGGCCGGAGTGAAAAAGACCGTAAGAAACAGGCTGTGACTGCCAAAGGGAAGCCTGCAGTGACCCGTTTCTATGTCTTGGAACGCTTTGGCGATTATAGTTTAGTAGAGTTGCAGCTGGAGACAGGCCGTACCCATCAAATCCGTGTCCACATGGCTTATATTGGCCATCCAGTCGCTGGTGATGAGGTCTATGGTCCACGCAAGACACTTAAGGGACATGGACAATTTCTTCATGCTAAGACTTTAGGGTTTACTCATCCACGAACAGGTGAGATTTTGGAATTTACTGCAGATATCCCAGAGATTTTTAAGGAAACCTTGGAGAAATTGAGAAAATAAGAATGAAAAAGAAATTAACTAGTTTGGCACTTGCAGGCGCTTTTTTAGGTGTGTCATGGTATGGTAATGTACAAGCTCAAGAAAGTTCGGGAAATAAAATTCACTTTATAAATGTTCATGAAGGTGGCAGTGATGCAATTATTCTTGAAAGTAATGGACATTTTGCCATAGTGGATACAGGAGAAGATTATGATTTCCCAGATGGAAGTGATTCTCGTTATCCATGGAGAGAAGGAACTGAAACGTCTTATAAGCATGTTCTGACAGACCGTGTCTTTCGTCATTTGAAGGAATTGGGTGTCCAAAAACTTGATTTTATTTTAGTGACTCATACCCACAGTGATCATATTGGAAATGTTGATGAATTATTGTCTACCTATCCAGTTGACCGAGTTTATCTTAAAAAATATAGTGATAATCGTATTACTAATTCTGAACGCCTATGGGATAATCTGTATGGCTATAATAAGGTTTTACAGACTGCTGCAGAAAAAGGTGTTTCAGTTATTCAAAACATCACACAAGGAGATGCTCATTTTAAGTTTGGGGACATGGATATCCAGCTCTATAATTATGAAAATGAAACAGATTCGTCGGGTGAATTAAAGAAAATTTGGGATGACAATTCCAATTCCTTGATTAGTGTGGTGAAAGTCAATGGCAAGAAAATTTACCTTGGGGGAGACTTAGATAATGTTCATGGAGCAGAAGACAAGTATGGTCCTCTTATTGGAAAAGTTGATTTGATGAAGTTTAATCATCACCATGATACCAACAAATCAAATACCAAGGATTTCATCAGAAATTTGAGTCCGAGTTTGATTGTTCAAACCTCGGATAGTCTACCTTGGAAAAATGGTGTTGACAGTGAGTATGTCAATTGGCTCAAAGAACGAGGAATTGAGAGAATTAATGCAGCCAGCAAAGACTATGATGCAACAGTTTTTGATATTCGAAAAGATGGGTTTGTCAATATTTCAACGTCCTACAAGTCGATTCCAAGTTTTCAAGCTGGTTGGCATAAGAGTGCATATGGTAATTGGTGGTATCAAGCGCCTGATTCTACAGGAGAATATGCTGTCGGTTGGAATGAAATCGAAGGTGAATGGTATTACTTTAACCAAAGAGGTATCTTGTTACAGAATCAATGGAAAAAATGGAACAATCGTTGGTTCTATTTGACAGACTCTGGTGCTTCTGCAAAAAATTGGAAGAAAATCGATGGAACCTGGTATTATTTCAACAAAGAAAAACAGATGGAAATTGGTTGGGTAAATACTGGAGGTCAGAACTATTATTTATCAAACGATGGTTCTATGAAGACAAGTTGGCTTCAATATAAGGGTCAATGGTATTACTTTGCTCAATCAGGGGAAATGAAAACGGGTTGGGTAAAAGATAAAGAAACCTGGTACTATATGGATTCCACTGGTATCATGAAGACAGGTGAGATAGAAGTTGCTGGTCATCATTATTATCTAAAAGAATCAGGAGCTATGAAGCAAGGCTGGCATAAAAAGGTAAATGATTGGTACTTCTACAATACAGATGGTTCACGAGCTGTTGGTTGGATCAAAGACAAGGACAAATGGTACTTCTTGAAAGAAAATGGTCAATTACTTGTGAACGGTAAGACACCAGAAGGCTATACTGTTGATTCAAGTGGTGGCTGGTTAGTGGATGTTCCGGTAGAGAAATCTGCTACAACTAGAGCTACAAGTAATTCGGAAATAAAAGAATCCAAAGAAGTAGTGAAAAAAGATCTTGAAAATAAGGCAACGAGTCAACATGAAAGTGGTACAAGTTCTTCAACTAGCCAAGATTTGACATCCTCAACTTCACAAAATTCTGAAACGAGTGCAAACAAATCAGAATCAGAACAGTAGTAAATATTAGTATCTTAAAAACATGATTAAAGCGCTATTCTTAGGAGTAGCGGTTTTTCTTTTTATTTAAAAAGAGGGCAAAAAGGGAGAGTAAGTAATTTTCTAACTGTTTAACTCAATCTAAAAATCCCCAATCGAAGCGATTGAGGATTAAGCAAATGAATCTTAAACAATACCTTGTGCAATCATAGCGTTTGCTACATTTTCAAAGGCAGCAATGTTAGCTCCTGCAAGGTAGTCTTTATCAAGACCGTATGTTTCTGAAGTTGTTTTAGCTGTGTTGAAGATGTTTGTCATGATGTCTTTGAGACGTCCATCAACTTCTTCACGAGTCCATGAAAGGCGAAGACTATTTTGGCTCATTTCAAGGGCTGAAACGGCTACACCACCAGCGTTGGCAGCTTTGGCAGGTCCGTAGAAGATACCATTTTCTTTGTAAACTTTGATGGCATCAAGGTCGCTTGGCATGTTGGCACCTTCAGATACACAGATAACGCCTTGAGCAACCAAACGTTTAGCTGCTTCACCGTTGATTTCGTTTTGAGTCGCACATGGAAGAGCGATGTCATAGTTTCCAGCGTAAGTCCATACAGAACCGTCATGATAAGTAGCGGTTGCTTTCTCAGCTGCATACTCAGTCAAACGAGCGCGACGTTTTTCTTTAACATCAACCAAAAGATCGAAGTCGATACCATTTTCATCGATGACATAGCCGTTTGAGTCAGATACAGAGATGACAGTTGCACCGAGCTCAGTAGCTTTTTGAAGAGCATATTGAGCAACGTTACCAGAACCTGAAATAACGACTTTCTTACCAGCAAAGCTATTACCGTTAGCTTTAAGCATTTCTTCAGTATAGTAAACCAAACCGTAACCAGTTGCTTCTGGACGAATCAAGCTACCACCAAATCCAAGAGGTTTACCAGTTAAGACACCAGCATCAAATTGGTTTAGGCGTTTATATTGACCGTAAAGGTAACCAATCTCACGTCCACCAACACCGATATCACCAGCAGGTACGTCTAGTGATGGTCCGATGTATTTTTGTAATTCAGTCATGAAGCTTTGGCAGAAGCGCATCACTTCAGCATCTGTTTTACCTTTAGGATCGAAGTCTGATCCACCTTTACCTCCACCGATAGGAAGTCCAGTTAAGACATTTTTAAAGATTTGTTCAAATCCGAGGAATTTCAAGATCCCTTGGTTTACAGTTGGGTGGAAACGAAGTCCGCCTTTGTATGGTCCAACAGCTGAGTTGAATTGAACACGGTAACCGCGGTTTACTTGAACTTTTCCATCACGGTCAACCCAAGGAACACGGAAAGAAATCACGCGTTCTGGCTCAGTGATACGTGCCAAGATATTTTCTTCGATATACTCAGGGTGTTTTTCAAATACAGGTTCCAAAGTGTTGAAAAATTCTTCAACAGCTTGGAGGAATTCAGCCTCGTGCCCGTTACGAGCTTTTACAGTTTCAAACACGCTTTGGATATATTCTTTAGCAGATGTCATATCGTTCTCCTTTTGTTGTTATATTTTATTACATGAGCCATTATAGCAGAATTTTTTTTGAGTGTAAAGAAAAAAACAGAAATTTTCTAAAAATTCTTTCAATTTATAAAACCGAACGTTTTAGATAGAAATTAGTTTCTCAAAGAGAAAAGCTGAAAATATGGTATAATATTAGAAATAAATGGAATCCGGAGGATCAGAATCATGGTATCAACGAAAACACAAATTGCTGGTTTTGAGTTTGACAATTGCTTGATGAATGCAGCAGGTGTGGCTTGTATGACGATAGAGGAGCTAGAAGGGGTTAAAAACTCAGCGGCAGGAACCTTTGTCACTAAGACAGCGACCTTGGACTTCCGTCAGGGAAATCCTGAGCCACGCTATCAAGATGTTCCACTTGGTTCCATCAACTCTATGGGCTTGCCAAATAATGGCTTAGACTATTATTTGGACTATCTTTTGGACTTGCAGGAAAAAGAGCCAAGCCGAACTTTCTTCTTATCTCTAGTCGGCATGTCTCCAGAAGAAACCCATACTATCTTGAAAAAAGTCCAAGAGAGTGATTTTCGTGGTCTGACTGAGCTAAACCTTTCCTGTCCAAATGTTCCAGGTAAACCTCAGATTGCCTATGATTTTGAGACAACAGATCGGATTTTGGCAGAGGTGTTTGCCTACTTCACTAAACCTCTGGGAATTAAATTGCCACCATATTTTGACATTGTTCACTTTGACCAAGCGGCAGCTATTTTCAACAAGTATCCGCTCAAGTTTATCAACTGTGTCAACTCTATCGGAAACGGCCTTTATATAGAAGATGAGTCTGTAGTTATTCGTCCTAAAAATGGTTTCGGTGGCATTGGTGGAGAATATATCAAACCGACTGCACTAGCCAATGTTCATGCCTTTTATCAACGCTTAAACCCTCAAATACAAATCATCGGAACAGGTGGCGTGTTGACTGGTCGTGATGCCTTTGAACACATCCTCTGTGGAGCAAGTATGGTGCAGGTAGGAACAACTCTTCATAAAGAAGGTGTTGGAGCTTTTGAACGCATTACCAATGAACTGAAAGCAATCATGGCTGAAAAAGGGTACGAGAGCCTAGAAGATTTCCGTGGGAAATTGCGCTATATCGATTAAATTCATTAAAAAATCAGAAGAAAGGAGAGAAGATGCTAGCCATTGAAGAAAGTCAGAAGTTGACTTTATCAAATTTATCGAGCCTGAGTCTTTTTACAGGGACAGACCAGGGTCAGTTTGAAGTTATGAAGAGTCAAGTGTTGAAACAGATTGGCTATGATTCTGCTGATCTCAACTTTGCCTACTTTG
Source organism: Streptococcus sp. k-90 (assembly GCF_013277565.1). Taxonomy (GTDB): domain Bacteria; phylum Bacillota; class Bacilli; order Lactobacillales; family Streptococcaceae; genus Streptococcus. The sequence goes on from NZ_VMNE01000017.1 coordinate 24,763, forward strand.
ATATGAAAGAAGTAGTATACAAGGATGTGGAACTGGAGTTAGTCAGCCTTCCTTTCTTTGCGGATGAGAAAATCGTGATACTAGACCATTTTGTCGATATCACAACAGCCAAGAAACGCTTTTTGACAGATGATGAGCTCAAGTCATTTGAGGAATACCTTGATAATCCTTCACCAACAACCAAGTTGTTAATCTTTGCAGAAGGAAAGCTGGATAGTAAAAGACGGTTGGTTAAATTACTTAAGCGTGATGCCAAGGTTTTTGATGCAGTAGAATCCAAAGAACAAGAATTGCGCCAGTATTTCCAAAAGTGGAGTCAGAAACAAGGTCTGCAGTTTACCAATCATTCTTTTGAAAATCTACTCATCAAGTCGGGTTTTCAATTTAGCGAAATCCAGAAAAATCTCCTCTTTTTACAGTCCTATAAGGAAGACTCTGTTATCGAGGAAGAGGATATTGTTAACGCAATTCCCAAGACCTTGCAGGACAATATCTTTGACTTAACTCAGTTTATTCTGACTAAAAAGATGGACCAGGCGCGTGATTTGGTTAGAGACTTGACCTTGCAAGGTGAAGATGAAATTAAACTGATTGCAGTCATGCTAGGACAATTTCGGACTTTTACTCAGGTGAAAATTTTGTCGGAGTCTGGGCAAACAGAATCGCAGATTGCAAGTAGTTTAGGTAGTTATCTCGGACGCAATCCTAATCCCTATCAAATCAAGTTTGCGCTGAGAGATGCGCGAGGACTTTCCTTGAGTTTTTTGAAACAAGCTATTTCTTATTTGATTGAGACAGACTATCAGATTAAGACAGGTCTTTATGAAAAGAGTTTCCTTTTTGAAAAGGCACTCCTACAGATTGCTAGTCAGGTCAATTGATATTTTTTTGAAACTACAACCCGCGTCAAGATTATCTTGTCGTGGGTTTCTTGCTGATTTGCTTATTTTATACTCAATGAAAATCAAAGAGCAAACTAGGAAACTAGCCGCAGGTTGTTCAAAGCACTGCTTTGAGGTNNGACGAAGTCAGCTCAAAACATGTTTTTGAGGTTGCGGATGAAACTGACGAAGTCAGCTCAAAACACTGTTTTGAGGTTGTGGATAGAACTGACGAAGTCAGTAACTATACCTACGGCAAGGCGACGTTGACGCAGTTTGAAGAGATTTTAGAAGAGTATTATTAGAAAGTATGTCACTGATTTCCTTATCTATAAGCAAAAAACTTGAAAAAAGTGAATATTTGCGTTATCATTTTCATATAGAAAGAAAAAGAGGTATTACAGATGGCTATTATCTTACCAGATCTTCCATATGCATACGACGCATTGGAACCATACATCGATGCGGAAACAATGCACTTGCACCATGACAAACACCATCAAACTTATGTCAACAATGCTAATGCAGCTCTTGAAAAACACCCTGAAATCGGTGAAGATCTTGAAGCCTTGCTTGCTGATGTAGAATCTATCCCAGCTGATATCCGTCAAGCGCTTATTAACAATGGTGGTGGACATTTGAACCACGCTCTTTTCTGGGAATTGATGACTCCTGAGAAAACAGCTCCTTCAGCAGAACTTGCAGCAGCAATCGATGCAACATTTGGTTCATTTGAAGAATTCCAAGCAGCCTTCACTGCAGCAGCAACAACTCGTTTCGGTTCAGGATGGGCATGGTTGGTTGTCAACAAAGAAGGTAAACTTGAAGTGACTTCAACAGCAAACCAAGACACACCAATCTCAGAAGGTAAAAAACCAATCTTGGGCTTGGACGTTTGGGAACATGCTTACTACGTGAAATACCGCAACGTGCGTCCTGATTACATCAAAGCTTTCTTCTCAGTGATCAACTGGAACAAAGTAGATGAATTGTACGCAGCTGCTAAATAATGATAGTTGGAGGGAAGAATTGTTCTTCTCTTTTTTAGGTTATATGATTCTGGTCTGATAAAATCGTCAGACTTTTTTCATTTTTATGAGAAACGTGCTAACTGCTAGAAATTATGGTAGAATAAAGTATTAAGTAATCGTGAAAAAAGGATATCTATGCGAAAAGAAATTGCACCTGAATTATACAACTATAACAAGTTTCCTGGTCCTGAGTTTCATTTACACGGGGACAAGGTCGAAACGGAAGGGATAGCTTTTTCCTTGGTGGAAAATATCAAGGATGCCTTCGATGTGACGGCTTTTAATCAGCGTTTTTCAGAAGTCTTAACCAAGTTTGATTATATAGTGGGAGATTGGAGCAACGAACAGCTTCGCCTACGAGGTTTTTATAAGGATGATCGAACAGAAGAAAAACTTGAAAAAATCAGTCGTTTACAAGACTACCTTTTAGAGTATTGTAGTTATGGTTGTGCCTATTTTGTCTTAGAAAATGAAGCCCCTAAGCGAGCATCATTTGACAAGAAAATGCGTAAGAAGGAAGAAGAACAGCCTTCTAAAAAAGGAAAGAAACCGACTCAAACCAAACGAAAACCGAATGCAGATAAGAAAAATAGACGTCGTCAGAAAGACCAGCATTCTCAGAAAGAGGATAAGGGACAACGTCATTTTGTCATTCGTCAGAAGTGAGTAGAGAATAAGGAGAAGAAATGAAACCGTCAATTTATAGTTTAACACGTCAAACCATGCAGGAATGGGTTTTGGAGCAGGGAGAAAAGAAATTCCGTGCAGATCAAATCTGGGAATGGCTTTACCGTAAGCGTGTCCAGTCATTTGAAGAAATGACTAACCTTTCCAAGGATTTGATTGCTAAGCTTAATGACCAGTTTGTGGTCAATCCCTTGAAACAGCGTATCGTGCAAGAGTCTGCTGATGGTACTGTTAAATATCTCTTTGAGTTGCCTGATGGTATGCTGATTGAGACTGTACTGATGCGTCAGCACTATGGTTTGTCAGTCTGTGTGACGACTCAGGTCGGCTGTAATATCGGTTGTACCTTCTGTGCTTCTGGTTTGATTAAGAAGCAACGTGACCTCAATAACGGTGAAATTGTAGCGCAAATCTTGCTGGTTCAGAAATACTTTGATGAGCGTGGTCAGGATGAACGCGTCAGCCATATCGTTGTCATGGGAATCGGTGAGCCCTTTGATAACTACAACAATGTCTTGAATTTCGTTCGTACCATCAATGATGACAAGGGGATGGCTATCGGGGCTCGTCACATCACTGTTTCTACGTCAGGTTTGGCCCATAAAATTCGTGATTTTGCTAATGAAGGGGTTCAGGTCAATCTTGCCGTTTCTCTTCACGCGCCTAACAATGAATTGCGCTCAAGCATCATGAAGATTAACCGTGCCTTTCCGATTGAAAAACTCTTTGCCGCTATTGAGTACTATATCGAAACAACCAATCGTCGTGTGACCTTTGAGTATATTATGCTCAATGAAGTCAATGACGGTGTAGAACAAGCCTTGGAATTGGCTGAATTGCTCAAGAACATCAAGAAATTGTCTTATGTAAACTTGATTCCTTACAATCCAGTTAGTGAGCATGACCAATATAGCCGTAGTCCTAAAGAGCGCGTCCTGGCCTTCTATGATACGCTTAAGAAAAAAGGGGTTAACTGTGTGGTTCGTCAAGAGCATGGTACTGATATTGATGCAGCTTGTGGACAATTGCGTTCTAATACAATGAAACGCGACCGCCAGAAAGCAGTCGCAGCAGTCAATCCTTAATGATGAAGAAAACTTATAATCATGTTTTGGTCTGGGGAGTTATTTTCTATAGCATTTGCATTGTCTACTTTTGCTTTACTCCTCAAGAACAATCTCCTGTAGGAGTTGAAACTCCAGGTATTCAGCATCTTGGACGCCTGGTTTTTCTTTTGACTCCTTTCAATTCTCTCTGGAAACTGGGCGAAGTGAGTGATGTAGGACAATTATCTTGGATTTTTTTACAAAATATCCTCAATGTCTTCTTGCTTTTTCCTTTGGTGTTCCAACTCCTTTATCTCCTTCCAAACTTGCGGAAAACAAAAAAAGTGCTACTTTTTAGTTTTCTAGTGAGTCTTGGAATTGAGTGTACGCAGTTAGTCTTGGACTTTTTCTTTGATTTTAATCGCGTCTTTGAGATTGATGATTTGTGGACCAATACCTTGGGTGGCTATTCGGCTTGGCTCCTCTATAAACAATTACATAAAAATAAGATAAGGAATTAAAATGAGTATTTTAGAAGTTAAAAATCTGAGTCACGGTTTTGGCGACCGTGCAATTTTTGAAGATGTGTCCTTCCGTCTCCTCAAGGGGGAACATATCGGCCTGGTCGGTGCTAATGGTGAAGGGAAATCAACCTTTATGAGCATTGTGACTGGTAAGATGTTACCAGATGAAGGGAAGGTTGAGTGGTCAAAGTATGTGACTGCTGGTTACTTGGATCAGCACTCTGTCTTGGAAGAAGGACAGTCGGTGCGTGATGTTCTCCGTACAGCCTTTGATGAGCTTTTCAAAGCAGAAGCCCGTATCAATGACCTCTATATGGAAATGGCTGAAGATGGAGCGGATGTTGATGCTCTTATGGAAGAAGTTGGTGAACTTCAAGACCGTCTGGAGAGTCGTGATTTTTATACCTTGGATGCTAAGATTGATGAAGTGGCGCGTGCCCTTGGTGTCATGGACTTTGGCATGGATACGGATGTAACTTCTTTGTCAGGTGGTCAAAGAAACAAGGTGCTTTTGGCTAAACTTCTCCTTGAAAAGCCTGATATCTTGCTTTTGGACGAGCCGACCAACTACTTGGATGCTGAGCACATTGACTGGCTTAAGCGCTATCTCCAAAACTATGAAAATGCCTTTGTCCTTATTTCGCACGATATTCCATTCCTCAATGATGTTATCAATATCGTCTATCATGTGGAAAATCAACAGCTGACGCGTTATTCTGGTGACTACTACCAGTTCCAAGAAGTCTATGCTATGAAGAAATCTCAACTGGAGGCGGCCTACGAACGTCAGCAAAAAGAAATTGCAGACCTCAAAGACTTCGTAGCTCGAAACAAAGCGCGTGTTGCAACACGAAACATGGCCATGTCTCGTCAGAAGAAATTGGATAAGATGGATATTATCGAACTCCAAAGTGAGAAACCAAAACCATCCTTTGATTTCAAACCGGCTCGTACACCAGGGCGCTTTATCTTCCAAGCCAAGGATTTGCAGATTGGTTATGACCGTCCACTTACCAAGCCTTTAAATCTTACCTTTGAACGTAATCAAAAGGTTGCTATTATCGGTGCCAATGGTATCGGGAAAACAACTCTCTTGAAGAGTCTCTTGGGAATTATCCCACCAATCGCTGGGGAAGTGGAACGTGGAGATTATCTAGAACTTGGCTACTTTGAACAAGAAGTAGAAGGCGGTAATCGCCAAACTCCTCTTGAAGCTGTCTGGAATGCCTTTCCAGCTCTCAACCAAGCAGAAGTTCGTGCAGCTCTTGCCCGTTGTGGTTTGACAACCAAGCATATTGAAAGCCAAATTCAGGTCTTGTCAGGTGGGGAACAAGCCAAGGTTCGTTTCTGTCTCTTGATGAATCGTGAAAACAATGTTTTAGTGCTGGACGAGCCGACCAACCATTTGGATGTGGATGCCAAGGATGAACTCAAACGTGCTCTCAAAGAATACAAGGGATCTATTCTAATGGTCTGCCACGAGCCAGACTTCTATGAAGGCTGGATGGACCAAATCTGGGATTTTAATAATCTAACTTAAAAATGAGGATAAAAGAAATACAGTACCGAATGTGGATACTGTATTTTTTGGTTTTTATGATTTAAAATCGTAGTCTTTTACTACTTCGATGCTATCTATTGTGATAGCAGTAGTTGGCTTGTCTTTTTCATCTTTTTCGGATTTAGCAATCTTATCTACAACATCCATACCGTCAATCACTTGACCAAAGACTGGGTGTTTGCCATCTAGACTAGGATTTCCACCTTCTTTATAGGCTTCGATGATTTTCTTTGGATACTTGCTTGCAGGGAGTTTAGCAGAGGTATCTGTAGAGTTTTGGTTGATGAAGAACTGGCTGCCATTGGTGTTTGGTTGACCAGTATTAGCCATAGAAAGAGCACCACGGATGTTATAGAGATAAGGAGTAATCTCGTTTTTGAAACCAGTTCCCTTGTCTTTTGTCTTATCCTTGTCATGCCAGATGGACTGACCACCTGTACCGTCCCCTTTCGGATCTCCAGTTTGAACCATGAAGCCATCGATGACACGGTGGAATGTAATGCCGTTATAGTAGCCTTCTTTGGCATGAGTGAGGAAGTTTTCAACCGCTAGAGGAGCGAGTTTAGGGAAGAGTTTAATGCGAATATCTCCTTGACTTGTGTGTAGAATCACTTCAGCCTCGTCTTCAGCAACTTCTTTAGATAGTTGTGGGAAATTGGCGTTTTCGTTTGTTAAAGCATCGCTTAACTCCTTGGCAGATTGGGCTGCTGCTTTGGAACTTTCTTCAGCAGCAAGACTGGAATCAACATAGTCATCACCACGCAAACTACGTTGGATGTTGCCACATCCAGCTAGGGCTACAGTGGATAGTAAAAGAAGGGTTGCTAGTTTTTTCATTCTATTCCTCTCAAAAATTCATTTCTACCATTGTACCCTAAAAGGAAGGGGATTTCAAATATTAGTGACAAGGTAGTTTAAGAGAAAGTCAACCAAAAAGTCGCTTGATTAGGGACATCAATGCCATAAGTATACTCAAAGTATTTTGGGAACCAGATCTTAAGAGAGCTCGTAAAGCATCACAATTAGTAAACGTTAATTCGAAAGAATTACTATATTTTAAAAGAGCACATTTTCAATGGATTTTTTCTTTTGGCTTTACTTCCTAATTAATCAGTGAACTTAATACTAGGTCTCGAAAAGAATTATGCTTCCTCTTTCTGTCTGAGTTCAAAGAGGTCTTCTACTTTCAGATTAAAAACTTGAGCAATTTTAAGAGCCATTTCTAGTGAAGGATTGTAACGGTTATTTTCCAAGTGCAGAATTGTCTCGCGTCGCATGCCGATGAGGTCGGCTAACTCCTGCTGGGTCATGCCTGTGGACTCACGAACAGATTTGAGATTAGTAATAATCTTGCTTTCTTTGGCCATGCTTATCCTCTCCGTTCCAAGATAAAATAGACAACCGCAAATATGAAAATCAAGGCAGCTATGCTAATAAAGATCTGGCCCATGTAAAGCGTGAGAGACCCTATATATCCAATGCTAACTGCTAGAATCATCAGTGCGCCTAGTATAAAAACAAACATCAAGCTAGCTGCCTTGGCTAAATTAGTATAAAAGCGTTCGTCCGGAGTTTCCTTGACATTTTTAAAACAGAAAAAGCCAAATACAATCACTTCAATAACGAGGCCAATCCCCAAAATCCATTCTCTAATACCAGAACTTTCGCTTGGGGTCGCAACACAAATACCTACTGTATAAAAAATGCTTGCTGACAACACAAGTATCGTGTAAAGCTTAGCAGACAAGTCAAAAATAGTCTTTCCCTTATCTTTCTGAATCTTATGAGGCCGTGGTTTCGTATGTAGCCAGCTCCAAATGGCTATAATTTGACCTGACACTGAAATACCAGTAATAACTAACTTGGGTCCCCAACTAAGATTAGAACCAAATAAAACAATAAAATCAATAAAGAGAGCTACGGCAATCATTGCAATGAGGCCACGCATTTTTTGACTTTTTTTCATGATAGACTCCTTTTTTGTGTTATAAATATATAACACTTAAATTTTATGTTATAAATATATCACATTTAAATTTGGAAAGCAAGAATTTATGTGCCAAGGTGGCAATTATTTGAAAAAATTTTTTAATAAAAGCCCTCGCTAGTCAAACAACTAAAGAATTCTTTGAAGCAATGCATCGGATTTGGTTTGGATAGTTTCGTTAATAATATTTGATGATAAGGAATTTTTGGAAAATCTAGATACTGTATGAATCTCTACTTTTTTTCTTAGACTGTTATAAAGTCTGTCAGAATAAGCTTTGTAGGTATAGAAGTTAATTTTTACAGAGGTTAAGTAAGGATTTCAGTACACGTCAATAGATGTCAAAATACTGATTTTAAGCGATTTTTGATTTTTGGAAACTCATTATATCGCACTACAAATCAATAAAAACTCTACCTTTTACTCAACCCTTTTTAGATAAATATATCATCTGGATATTGAAGTTAAGCCCTGCTGTCATTGCGATGGCAGGGCTTTTTAATATTTGGTACACTAACTTCTTATCTATATTTTGGTGGATTTTAAGTTGACATCTACAAAGTTTAATGTTAGAATACATTCAAAAATATATTTGAATGAGGTGTTTTATGATTCAAAATGTTGTTACTTCAATAATCCTGTATTCTGGGACAGCCGTAGACTTACTTATTATCCTAATGTTATTTTTTGCCAAAAGAAAAAGCAGAAAAGACATCATTAACATCTATTTAGGACAATTTCTAGGCTCTGTTAGTCTAATATTGCTAAGTTTGCTTTTTGCATTTGTCTTAAATTATATTCCTAGTAAAGAGATTTTAGGTTTACTCGGTTTGATTCCAATTTTCCTAGGCCTCAAAGTTTTGCTTTTAGGAGATTCTGATGGAGAAGCTATTGCAAAAGATGGTTTGCGAAAAGACAATAAAAACCTGATTTTTCTAGTCGCTATGATTACTTTTGCAAGTTGTGGCGCTGACAATATTGGTGTCTTTGTCCCATATTTTATTACCTTAAATTTAGCGAATTTGATAGTGACTTTACTTACTTTTCTAGTCATGATTTATCTCTTGGTTTTTTCTGCCCAAAAATTAGCACAAGTCCCTTCTGTTGGAGAAATTTTGGAAAAATATAGCAGATGGTTTATTGCCGTTGTCTATTTAGGATTGGGGATATATATCCTGATTGAAAATAACAGTTTTGACATACTATGGACTATATTAGGCTAGGAGAAAATATTATGAAAAAAGATAGTATCTGCCAAGTGAATGTTATAAATCAGCAAAATATTACAACCGCAACGAACTACCTTGAAAAGGAAAAAGTCCAAAAATCACTTCGCATTTTAACAAAATTTACCGATAATAAGCAGATAAATATCATCTTCTATCTTCTTGCTGTTGAAGAACTCTGTGTCTGTGATATAGCCTGTTTACTAAATCTCAGTATGGCATCTGCCTCCCACCATCTTCGTAAACTAGCCAATCAAAACATCTTGGACACTAGAAGAGAGGGGAAAATTATATATTATTTTATAAAAGATGAGGAAATCAGAGATTTTTTTAATCAACTAGGATAACAACTATTTTTACTACTTTTCCATGATTATAGGGGATTATATATGAAATTTTTTGATGAAAATTACTCACAAGAAATACATACTCGTATCAAATCTTTAAGAGAAAAATATAATTTAAAGCAAAGCTACCTAGGTAATGCAGGTCAAGTTAGCCAAGTTGAAAAGTAAAAGCGACAAGTTACCGCTTCAATATTACTTTATTTGAATACTTAAACCGACTTGGACTATAAAGAAATTATTTTTAGAGATATTGCCAAGTTTGTTGAAAATCTGTTTTACCACTGCTTCAGCTCTATTATATTTAGAGATTTAGAAACTGTAAATAAAAGAATGAATTCTTTGTCGGATGATGACTTAATTTCTATACAATCTAGCTGTCTTAGACTTTCCAAGACATTCGCAAATTTCAATATTCAAAGAAAAAAATTTTTGATTTCTGATGAAACTGAAAAAATTATCCATAATGGCAAAAAGGTCATTAAAAAATCAAAAAAGATAAATCAATTTCAACAACAATGGACACATACGCCGAGTTAGCACCGCAAAGAAAGTTAGAATCTGTTAATCTTTATATCGATAAGATTGATGAACTAACGCAATAACTACTCTACCATTCACTCTACCTTTTATTATGTAGCATTCTAAAAACATTGATGTACCAACGTTTCTAACAGCTAAAATAGAAATTATTTAATCTTTTACAGACCTAAACTATTTCCCTATTTAGAATCTATTCATTCATATTTTATAAATTAATTAGTAGATATCATTCTTAAAATCCTTGATATTTCTCTTGGGAACAGGCTTTGGATTTAGGAGCCAGGTATCCAAATCACGTTCAGGTGAGATATAAGGTTTGACTCGGTGGTCTTTATAAAACGTTTCTAAAATAGTTTTCATGACATTCTCTTTCTGATTTTTCTTTAAAATTATAGTAAATTTCTAAATGGTTTAAAAATTTTATAGTCTGTCAAGTTTTTTTCTTGACACCTGACAGAAATCTGCTATAATAGAACATGTGCTAAATAGCTCAGCTATTTCACTCAAATAAAAAATAAGAAAAGAGACTTTAAAAATGGCAGTTAAAATCCGTTTGACTCGTATGGGTTCTAAGAAAAAACCTTTCTACCGTATCAACGTAGCAGATTCACGTTCACCACGTGACGGACGTTTCATCGAAACAGTTGGAACTTACAACCCGCTTGTTGCTGAAAACCAAGTAACTTTGAAAGAAGACCGCGTTCTTGCATGGTTGGCTGATGGAGCTCAACCTTCAGATACAGTTCGCAACATCCTTTCAAAAGAAGGCGTATTGAAAAAATTCCACGATTCTAAATTTTCAAAATAAGTTTAAAGTAGGTTGACAGATGGATACGATTGAAAATCTCATTATTGCGATTGTGAAACCCTTGATTTCACAACCAGATGCCTTAACTATCAAGATTGAAGATACACCAGAGTTTTTGGAATATCATTTGGATCTTGATCAAAGCGATGTGGGTCGTGTAATCGGTCGTAAGGGTCGCACAATTTCTGCGATAAGAACGATTGTCTACTCTGTCCCAACTGAAGACAAAAAAGTAAGAATCGTTATTGACGAAAAATAAGAAGGGCGGGACGGATGTCTCGCTTTTTTTGCAAGGAGCAGGATATGAAGGATTTAACGTTTAGACAATTACAAGACTAGTTATAGTCAATGAAAGTCAAAGAGCAAACTAGGAAGCTAGCCGCAGGCTGTACTGGAGTACGGCAAGGTGAAGCTGACGTAGTTTGAATTTGATTTTCGAAGAGTATTGCTCGAACTGAGGAAGGTCTCTTTATCAAGTTAGTGGAGAAAGTCGGATAAGTGGCCGAAGTTTTGAATGGTCGCTCTGGTCGAAAAGAAGGAGTTCAAGATTCGAACGAGGAACTAGCAAAAGAACTGGCTGATGTCATTCACTACACCGTCGCAATAGCAGCCATCAAGTACCAACATGAACGTGATTTGGAAGGATTTTTGAAGGGGGACCTCTAAGACGATAAGGAATGATTTTTACTAATAAAGAAAATTTCACCTATATTGGCCTAGCTAGTAAATAGAAAACAGTGAAATTGGCAGTTTATATTATCAAAGTAAGGAATCTCCAAGAGGTAGATAAGTTAGAACTTGTGAGATAAGAACGAGAAAGGCAGATTAGACTTGTAGAGTCTTTTTTAGTCAATGAACTAGATAAAGAGTGATAGAAGGCATAAAATACTAATCCTAGAAATAGCATCTAGGATTCTACTATGCTACAATGGAAAGACAGTCTCAAAGAATTATAGTCAATCAATCTTGAGAATAGCTATTTTTAAAAGGAGTAACAGTCTATGAACGAGAAAACAAAAGCTTACCTAGCAGCCTTATCCTTTTCAGCCATCATTGGTTTTTCTTTTTTATTTACTAAGATTGCTTTGAGCTATGCCAGTCCTCTTACAAACTTAGCGCATCGCTATACAATCGCAGCTTTAGTAATGGTCGTTCTTCATCAAACCAAACTTATTAAAGTGAGTTTAAGTAGAAAAGATATTCTTTCTATTCTTCCTATGAGTCTTTTCTATCCGCTTTTATTTTTTATTTTTCAATCCTTTGCTTTACAGTATATATCGTCTTCTGAAGCTGGAATTTTACAGGCTCTTGTCCCGATTTTTACGCTCCTTTTAGCATCGGTCTTTCTCAAGGAAAAGACAAGCTTGCTGCAAAAGTTCTTTTTATTTTTATCCGTAGCAGGAGTAGTTTTCATCTTCCTTAGTAAAGGAGCTAACTTTGGTACTGAGACTGCTAGCTTTGGCTTTCTCTTGATGTTGGGATCTGTTCTCGCCAATGCAATAAACAATATTCTCAGCAAGTCCACAGGAGGTCGCTATCGGGCCATGGATATGACAGCTGTTGTGATATTTGTTGGCTTCGTCACCTTTAATACGCTGAGTCTGACCTCTCACTATCTGGAGGGGAACATATTAGCTTACTTTGCGCCACTTGGACAGGTGTCTTATTTGCTTTCAATTCTCTATTTGGGAATTCTAGCCTCTATCGTTACTGGTAGTCTCTCTATCTATGCTATTGTTCGACTTGGAGCATCAACCGTCAGTGTCTTTGGAAATCTTGGGACAGTTTTGACCATTCTAGCTGGAGCTCTTATCCTCCACGAACCAATTTATAGCTACCATGTAATCGGAGCAACTTTGATTATTGCTGGAATTTTAGGCATGAATCTGATGAGAAAAAAGTAAAGATTGCTGAGCAGTCTTTTTCTTAATCTAAATGATACAGAAAATTCAAAAATTTTAATGTAATTAAGTTTGGAAAACGATGATTTTAATATAGCATGATAAAATAGATAAAAAGAATAACACTAGGATAAAGAGGAGAGAGTGTAATAATGAAGCAAAATGATATAGCTGAAGCTATTGCTTTTTATAACAGAAAACCTGAGACTTTGGTACGTCACATTATACCAGTCGTAGATTGTGATTTGGTTGTTTATCATCGTCCTGGAAACACAAATAAAGGCCACATTATTTTTTATCATGGAGCTTGTGGCCGTAGTCAGATGTGGGCCCACCAGTATGATGCCTTTGAAGGATTTGACCTCTACTTTGTCAATGTGAGAGGACAGGGTGAATCACCTATGAAAGTTGGCCTACCCGACTTAGAAAGTGCTGTTCAAGATGTAGATGCTATTTTGTCCTATTTTCAGTTGGATAAGGTGATATTGGTTGGTCATTCTTGGGGAGGGAATCCACTTCAAGAGTACACCTATCGCCATCCAGAAAGAGTTCTAGCCTTGGTAATGGTAGATAGTTGGGGACAGCATCGTTACCTATCAGATAAAGAGAGAAATCGCATAAAATATAGTTCCCTTATGTACAAAACGATTCCTTGGAAGTTGATTGCAGATAAGAACTCAAAAATGTGTACAGATAATCCTATCACAAGAGAATTAGTCAAGACGTCCATTATAGAAACTGGGAGAGATGTTTTTTTGAACCTTGGAATCACAGGTTTTTTGGCTGTTCATGAGATAGAAGGTTATCATGGCAATCCTCCTATGCTATTAGTAAGAGGCGAAAACGATTTTCCCAAACACCTAAAAATGATCTACGATGGAATCATGGCCTTAAATCCCAATGCGCGTCAAGTAACGATTTCAGATAGCAAACACCAACCTATGAATGACCATCCTCAAGAGTTTAATCAGATAATTGGTGAATTCTTTGAAGAAGTAGTAGCTCTGTAAGATGAGATTTATCCAACTTGAGAAAATCACTGGAACGTGTTAAAATAAAGGATAAGGATTTTTAATAATTCATTATATAGAATGAGTGGATTTCTTTATGAAGAGGATTGAAGTATCTACAGAAATTGGTAGTCTCTCTGTTACTTATCAAAAGCAAAAGAAAGTGCTAGTTTGTTTAAGTGGCGCAGGTTTGCTACCAAGTTATGAAAATTTTTCACTTATACTTGAAAAACTTCCTCCTACAATTGGTTATTTGACAATTGATTTTCCGAACACAGGTAGGAGTCCGATTCATGACCAAGCTGGAAAAAATCTAGATAATCTTGCAGATGCGGTATATGAAGTACTTGAAGAATTAGGGATTTCTGAATATATACTTTGTGTACATAGTTTGAGTGGAATTTTAGCTTGCAAATTACTCAAGAAACCAATTAAGTGTCAGGCTTTAGTAGCAATTGAACCGACAACTAAAAACGTCATGTTTGCTGATTTTTCAGAAAATCCTTATCCAGAAATGGAAGAGCAGATGAGGCTGATTGACGAGTGTGGTCCTGAATTTTATTTTAAGAATTTAACTCAAGAGACATTTAGCCCTGAAATTAATAAAGAAATCTGGGAAATAATGCAAGAAAAAGGCTCAGAGTTGGAAAATCAAGATCCAGGATTTCAGATATCTGGAGAGATTACTGAGGAAGATTTTGAGAATTTGTCGATAGAATCTTATGTCCCTGTATTTATTTTTTGTCAGCCTTATAGAGAAAAAGAGTACAGAGAATCAGAATATCGGACTTCCAATACTAAACTCATTTTAGGAGGGAATCACCATTATTTACAATGGTCAGAATCAGAAAAAATTGTGATTATTATTCGAGAATTGTCCGAATAAGATGGATAGAAATAAAGTACAGGAGACAAGATGAACTACTTTAATGTTGGGAAAATCGTCAATACGCAAGGGTTGCAGGGTGAGATGCGAGTCTTGTCTGTGACGGATTTTGCAGAAGAACGGTTTAAAAAAGGTACTGAGTTGGCCTTGTTTGATGAAAAAGATCAGTTTGTTCAAACAGTGACTATCGCTAGCCACCGTAAACAGAAGAACTTTGACATTATCAAATTCAAAGATATGTACCATATCAACGCTATCGAAAAGTACAAGGGATACAGTCTCAAGGTTTCTGAGGAAGATTTAAACGATTTAGATGATGGTGAATTTTATTATCACGAGATTATCGGTTTGGAAGTCTATGAGGGTGATAATTTGATTGGAACCATCAAGGAAATCCTGCAACCAGGTGCTAACGATGTCTGGGTGGTCAAGCGAAAAGGCAAGCGTGATTTGTTATTGCCTTATATCCCACCAGTGGTTCTCAATGTTGATATTCCAAATAACCGCGTCGATGTGGAAATCTTAGAAGGGTTAGACGATGAAGATTGATATTTTAACCCTTTTTCCAGAGATGTTTTCTCCGCTAGAGCACTCAATCGTTGGAAAGGCACGTGAAAAAGGGCTCTTGGATATCCAGTATCATAATTTTCGAGAATATGCTGAAAAGGCCCGCCATGTCGACGATGAGCCCTACGGAGGCGGTCAAGGGATGTTGCTCCGAGCCCAACCCATTTTTGATGCCTTTGATGCTATTGAAAAGAAAAATCCGCGCGTTATTCTCCTCGATCCAGCTGGCAAGCAGTTTGATCAGGCTTATGCTGAGGATTTAGCCAAAGAAGAGGAACTGATCTTTATCTGTGGTCACTACGAGGGGTATGACGAGCGCATTAAGACCTTGGTGACAGATGAGATTTCCCTGGGTGACTATGTCTTGACTGGTGGAGAGTTGGCGGCTATGACCATGATTGATGCTGCGGTACGCCTGATTCCAGAAGTGATTGGCAAGGAGTCTAGCCACCAAGATGATAGTTTTTCTTCAGGCCTTCTCGAATACCCTCAGTACACACGGCCCTATGATTATCGTGGTATGGTTGTGCCGGATATTCTGATGAGCGGGCACCATGAAAAGATTCGTCAGTGGCGACTGTATGAGAGTTTAAAGAAAACCTACGAGCGCAGACCGGATTTGCTTGAACATTATCAACTGACAGCAGAAGAAGAAAAAATACTGGCAGAAATCAAAGAAATCAAAGAAAACAAAGAATAAAGGAGAAACCTATGCAAGTAATCAAACGTGATGGAGAAATTGCTGAATTTAATCCAGACAAGATTTACCAAGCTATCTTAAAGGCAGCCCAGACTGTCTATGTATTGACAGATGATTTACGTCAAAACCTTGCACAAGTCACTAAGAAAGTGGTTTTGGATTTGGAAGAAGCCAAGGTGGAACGTGCTACCATCAGCATGATTCAGTCTTTGGTTGAGCATCGTTTACTGGGTGCAGGTTACATTACCATTGCTGAACACTACATTTCCTATCGTTTACAACGTGATTTGGAAAGAAGTGGTTATGGAGATCATATCGCCGTTCATTTACATTTTGAACAAGTTCGCTAAGAAAAAAGAGTGGGATGAAGCAACTACATCTCACTCTTTCTTAAATCTATTTTTTTGAGCTGTTTGGACAGTTGAAGGGACAAATCGCAGGCGTTGAATATCGTTTATGCGGATAATACGGCTTACATTTTTAGCAAAATTTTTCACGATAATTTGCTGGCGTTGCTGATCGTATTTGATGATGTCACCTGTAAAGCTTGTCTCAGACAAGATAAGGTGAACAGCGGTTTGTTTCTGGATAGCCTCTTCAATAGTGGCTGTAAGGGAGTTGGTTTCAGTCTGGTCAGCTTGGTCATGTCCATTTAAAAAGTCATGTATTTTATCTAGAACTTGCTGGAATTTATGTCTCATAGTGGCCTCCCTTCTTTTATATCAATATTATATAAAATTTTCCTAAAATCTACAAGATTTTACGAATAAACTAATGAAAGCTAAAAAAGGAGAAGAAAATGGCAGAATTTACATTTGAAATCGAAGAGCACTTGTTGACTCTTTCTGAAAACGAAAAAGGTTGGACTAAGGAAATCAACCGTGTGAGCTTTAATGGTGCCCCTGCAAAGTTTGATATTCGTGCCTGGAGTCCAGATCATACTAAAATGGGCAAAGGGATTACTCTCTCCAATGAAGAATTTCAAACGATGGTGGATGCCTTTAAAGGTAACTAATACTTAATGAAAATCAAAGAGCAAACTAGGAAGCTAGCCGTAGGCAGTACTTGAGTACGGCAAGGCGAAGCTGACGTGGTTTGAATTTGATTTTCGAAGAGTATAAGTTTTCAAAATGAAAGAAAAGGATACTGAGTTATGACAACTCGATATCCTTTTTTAGTTAGTAAAGTAAGCCTGATTTTTAAGGCGTTGAAGTAATGGACGGCTAATAAAACTAATAGCAATAATTTTACCAAGATCTGGGATGATAAAGGGAAATACCCCCACAGCAAGAGCTTTTTCAAATGGCATTCCAGCTAGGAAATGCAATCCAATGATCCCACCAACAAAGACAAGTGTATCTCCTAAGAGATTTGCTAGAAAAATTCTGACAAAACCACTATCACTGTTAGTTAGAGAAGAGGTAAGTCCAGAATAAACAAGATAAAACCAAAGATAGCCTGCAGTAGGACCAATCAAAGCATGAAATCCAGCTCCACCTCCTGCAAAGACAGGAAGACCGATAGCACCTAGAAGAAGATAGAGTCCAACAGAAAGTACAGCCTCTCTCGGTCTAAAGACAGTAGCAATCAAGCCGATTGCAAAGTTCTGCAGAGTGAAGGGAACAGGTCCAATTGGAAGACTGATTTGTGCCAAAACAGCAATGAGAGCAGCCCCAATAGCAGGGATAGCATAAACGTGAGCTTTTTTCAAAATAGTTAACCTCTTTTCTGATGTATAGTAACTATTATACTCGTAGAGGAATCATTGTCAACCTATTTTTATAACAAAGGTAACAAAAACTGTAACGGCCGATTTTGCTTACTGGTTAAGTTGGATAATTTTTTTGTAGATTCGAAAAT
Source organism: Streptococcus sp. k-90 (assembly GCF_013277565.1). Taxonomy (GTDB): domain Bacteria; phylum Bacillota; class Bacilli; order Lactobacillales; family Streptococcaceae; genus Streptococcus. The sequence continues at coordinate 42,325 of NZ_VMNE01000017.1, forward strand.
TGTCTTTATAGATAATCCCATTTTATCAAAAAATATACTATAAATACTTGACAAACTAAAAAATAAGTACTACAATTACAAATGTAAACGGATACATCTAGATATGTTCAATTTTAAAAGGAGGGGTAGTTATGAGATATTTTAACGACTCTAGATACCGTAACGGTGATTAAAAACCTAAATATAATCAATTCATATTAAAGTAATATGGAGGGATTAAAAAGGGACTATTATTTACTCTTCATCAAATATTTAAATTCAAGGAGAAGTAAAATGAAAAAAGAATTAATAAGAAAGCATCTGTTTTTCTAGTTGCAAGTTTTTTAAGTTTTGGATTTGCTACTACAGCTAGTGTCGTTAACGCAGTAACGGTACACCCTGCTCCAAGTCCCATTATTGATGTATGGGAATATGGTGTAAATGATAACTCTGGTTATTCGAATTACTTTGTTAGTTCTCCAGATAATATTGGATCAAAATCTTCAGTAACGAATTTTTGGGGAACAGTTAAAGCTCAGGATAAAAAAGATTATGGATGGGCATATTCAAGTGCTACAAAATCTTGGACCGATGTTCGATTAAATGCATATTGGGATTATTATAGATTTTAAAAATAATTTATGAAAACAAGAGACCCAATTATATAATAGGGTCTTTTGTAATATGGTAATTGCTTATGAAATTAAAATTATGTATCATTGGATTCTTCTTTTGTTTGATTGCTACAATTGGTCTGGTCACTATCAGCGATACCGAAATCCCCATACCTTTACCAATTGATGGTGCTTTTTCTATTCAAGGAAAAAGCAATCTTTCTAATAACGAAATATACGAAATGGTTCGTGACTTATCAAAAACGGAAAAGGTTACCATTTACAAGCCAATCGTTCAGAATTCTGGTCAGTTGAAGTATGTAAATTTTGATGATGTAGATAATGAACAATTAAAGTCAGCACCAATAATAGGGATGTATTACACACTTGGGAAAATGGATGTAGACAGTTTGAAACCACTTACGATGACTGGACTACAAACAGTATATATGGCTTATCCTTGGTATATAGGAGGAATATTACAATTCACAGGAACTTTAAGAATACTGTTAATGGGTTCAATTTACTTAACTTTATTAGTTGTGTTATTTGTTGTTAGGACGAGGCAGATCAAAGAAGGAGTGATACGACGTTCTTTGGGCCTGCCTGTATACGACCTTAGAAGAGAGTATGTCATTTCTATTATTTTTGAACTGATTATGATGGCTTTATTGATGATTTCTTACAGTTCTTTTTTGGGTAATGGTTTCTTCACCTATAGTTCTAAGTTATTTTTCTCTCTGCTTTTAACGAATTTTATACTATTTCAAATCATTGATCTTATTACTTTTGTTTTATTTTGGTTGACGATTCAGATTGAAAAGCCCATTGAAATTATCAAAAACAAGGCGAAAAATAAACTTATTTTTGTCGTATGGCTTGTCATCATTTCGATTATCATCCTTGTCTCAGGAATTTTTTTACAAGAAACAAAGAGTAGTCAATCTAGTATTAACATACAAATACAAAATTTAGTACCATGGGACACAGTAAAAGACTGGAGAAGGATTGAATTCCTTGGAATTGAAAGTAACTCTGCTAAAAATGGAGAAGTTAGTGATTCAGATGGTAAGTATCTACAGATAGTTGCTGCCTTAAAAAACTTAGATTTTTTATATATAGAACGATCTTCGGCATATGTTCCAGATTTCATGAAAACTTCACATGTTATAGAAAATTTTTCTAAACAATTAGAAAATGACGGGATAACGAATCCAGAAATAAATAAAGAGTTGATTTATATTAATCAAACAGGTGCTAACCTACAAAATAAAGTGAATGGAACAAACTATCATCTTTTAGATAATAAGATAGCAACCATCTATATTCCTGAGAAGTGGAAAGAAAACCAGAAATCTATTGAGAATACAGTTGTAGCAGAACAATTTATTGGAACAAACTATACAAAAGAACAGCTTGCAGTACAAATAATTCCTGATGGGGAAAAAATTTTTTATTTTAATGAGGATGCTGATAATAATCTTAAAATGAAAGATATTTTACCGCTGGCAAATGTAGCAGATAGCAAAGATAATATAGTTGTTGTTTTAGATACGGACAAAATGATGGAAAATAATAAGTTTTCTTTGGCTAGTAACATACTATATAAATCTCTTTTTAGTCCTGAAGCGGTAAAAAAAATAAATGAGATGACTGTCCCGTTGAATTTCTCAATGAATCCAGTAGATGTTTACCAAATTGTGAAATTAAAGATCCAATCCTTAGAGCACCAAATTCTACTATCACAAATCTTGCAGAAGATAATTTACAGTATTGTCTTTATACTCATTTATCAATATGTCCAACTTTATATTGCCCTAAAACAAAATGAATATGTGAAAAAAATTATTTTGGGTCTGTCAAAAACATATATAGCAATTTCAAGTCTCAAGTACTTTATGATGATTATTACAATGGTTATCCTATTTACATTTCTTATGACAGGGCAAATAGAGCTGCTATATATTGGTCTTGCTTCTATACTAGTTTTGATGCTGTCAATCATAATGAGTTTTAGAAAATTATCTGAAAGCTACACTAAAATTTTAAAAGGAGATGAAACATGACAATTGACCTTTTGAACGTTTCAAAAAGTTTCGGCTCAAAAAAGATCTTTACAGACTTAAATTTAAAATTTGAATCTGGAAAAAGTTATGCATTGATTGGAGGTTCTGGCTCTGGTAAAAGTACCCTTCTTAATATTATAGGAAGATTAGAAAAAATTGACAGTGGGAATGTTTTAGTTGATAAACAAGATATTTGGAAGATAAAAGAAAGAACTTTTTTTAAAAATACTGTTGGATATGTATTTCAGAATTATTCTTTAATAGATAACAAAACAGTATATGATAATTTGAAACTTATCACTAAAGACAAAAAAACAATAACTGATGTACTTGAAAAAGTAGGACTGTCAAGTGACTATTTACATCAAAAAATATACGAATTGTCTGGTGGGCAGGCTCAACGTGTAGCTATTGCCAGAATGTTAATGAAACCACGTAAAATTATTTTAGCAGATGAGCCTACAGGAGCTTTAGATGGTGAGATTGGAAAAGAAATCATTCGTTTATTATTAAATGAAAGAGACGAAGACAAATATGTTATAATAGCGACGCATGATCCAGCTGTCTATAACGAAGTTGATGTGATAATTGACATGAAAGATATAGGGTATAATGTATGAAAAAGATAATTTATATTGCTTTGATCTTTGTAGCTGGGTTACTTGCCTTCTTCTTTTTTGGAAAACAAATGATTACAAAAGAAAATATCAATAAGCCAACGGTAGAGTTAACAGTCTATACGCTTTCTGCTAGTGATACAGAAAAATGGAATAAAGTGAGACAAGTAGAAACGGAAGAGGCTATATACTTCATAACTGTGAAAGAAGCAGCGTCTTCAGAAGAAGTATTTTCAAACATCATTGCAAATGGAGCTGCTACGGGGTTCGGAGTTCGTGAAGAAGAAGTGAAGAAATTCAATAATGATTTAGGAGACACTATAGAGGACTCTAAGCATAATAAACTAATTGAAATAGAGTTTTTTACTTTTTCTGATGCTGACGAGGGATTTGTAGTAGCAAACTTTGACTACGGTAAAGAAGAGTTGAATTCTCAGAAAAAAGATATAAAAGAGTTATATAAAAAAATATATGAATCTTTTAAAGAAAAGAATAAATGATTGTATTATAATCCTTGTATTTTGCTATGGTTTGTTAATTGATTTTTTCATATCTCATTTCAACATACTATAAAATAAGACATAAGAAAGCGAGTATCTCCAACTACGGAAATACTCGCTTTTTGATATTTAGAAGTGTTTTTTGCTCTGCTTCTTTTGTTTCGATTAACGCATGGTTACAAATTCTTCGGATGCAGTTGGGTGAATCGCCACAGTTGCATCAAAGTCTGCCTTGGTTGCTCCCATTTTGATAGCAACAGCAAATCCTTGAATCATTTCATCAACACCGTAACCAATTCCATGAAGTCCGACAACTTTTTCTTCTGAACCAGCTGTGATCAATTTGAAACGTGTTTCTTGACGGTTGCCAGTGCAAGCAGAGTACATAGAAGTAAAGCTTGATTTGTAAACCTTGATTTGGTCTTGGCCGTATTCTTTAATAGCTTGCTCTTCTGTCAATCCAACAGTTCCGATAGCAGGGTGTGAAAAGACAACAGTTGGAATAGTTGAGTAGTCCATTTTTGCAGTAGTTTTTCCGTTAAAGAGACGTTCAGATAGGGTACGTCCAGCCTTGATAGCTACTGGAGTCAGTTCTTTCTCGCCCGTTACATCACCTAGAGCGTAGATTCCCTCAACAACAGTATTTTGGTATTCATCCACTTGGATAAAGCCACGTTCGTTCAGAGTTACTCCAGCTTTTTCAAGTTGCAAGCCCTTAACGTTTGGACGGCGACCAGTAGCCCAGATAACTTGGCTAGCTGTATGACTAGTACCATCTTCGAAATGAATGGTAATGCCTTCAGCAGTTTTTTCTAACTTGACAGGGACTTTGTGAGTATGAAGTGGCAAGTTTGTTCTTTCCATTTCCTTGACCAAACCTTCAACGATATAAGAATCAAAACCTCGTAAAGGACGATCACGGCGAACAAAGAGATCTGTCTTGACACCAAAAGTGTGGAGTACGCCAGCCAATTCAACGGCAATATAACCTGCGCCTAGAATAGCAACTGACTCTGGCAATTCTTCCCAAGCAAATACATCATCAGAAGAACCACCTAGCTCAGCACCAGGAATATTTGGAATACTTGGATGGGCACCAGTAGCAATCACGATATGTTTGGCGCGAATCAGTTCACCATTTACGCTGACAGTATGAGAATCTACAAATTCCGCATGACCTTCAATCAAGTCTACACCGTTGCGTTTAAAACTGCCATCATAAGAAGAACGAGCGCGATCAATGTAGGCTTCACGATTACGACGTAGGGTTGCAAAGTCAAAGTTAAGATCAGTAGTCTTAAAGCCGTAGTCTTGTCCAAATTGATGGAAAGTCTCAGCGATTTGCGCCCCGTACCACATGATTTTTTTAGGAACACAACCGACGTTGACGCAAGTTCCACCTAGTTTCTTTTCCTCAATAACGGCCGCTTTGGCTCCGTGTTCACCAGCACGGTTCATGGTAGCAATTCCTCCACTACCTCCACCGATAGCAATGATATCGTATTCTCTCATTGTAAACTCCTTTGTACTCTTCTAAATAGTAGAGTGTCATTTTTTGATAGTCATATTCTATCTTTTTTTTGATGTGATTGCAAAAATCTGCTACGTTCAAAAAAATTAAAGAAAAGGCTTGCAAAAAAGAAAAATAAAGTGTATTATATAACTAGTACAATGATTGTAAAATGAATTCCGAACAATAATTGAATCCTGAAATGTCATTATTTCGTTCTAAACGGTTATTGTTTATATTTGGTAATTTTTGTATAATATTGTTAAGGACTTTAAATCAAAAAGGAGTTTCATTATGAAAAAGAATAGTAAAGCTAAAAAGTGGCAATTGTATGCAGCAATCGGTGCTGCAAGTGTAGTTGTATTGGGTGCTGGAGGGATTTTACTCTTTAGACAACCATCTCAAACCGCTGTAAAAGATGAACCTACTCATCTTGTTGTTGCCAAGGAAGGAAGCGTGGCATCCTCTGTTTTATTGTCAGGGACAGTAACGGCAAAAAATGAACAATATGTTTATTTTGATGCTAGTAAGGGAGATTTAGATGAAATCCTTGTTTCTGTGGGTGATAAGGTCAGCGAAGGACAGGCTTTAGTCAAGTACAGTAGTTCAGAAGCCCAGGCGGCCTATGATTCAGCGAGCCGAGCAGTCGCTAAGGCAGACCGTCATATCAACGAACTCAATCAAGCACGAAATGAAGCCGCTTCAGCTCCCCAGTTACCAGCGCCAGCAGGAGGAGAAGGTGCAGCAGCCCAAACTCCAGCTCCAGTCTCAGGAAATTCAGTGTCATCTATTGATGCACAACTAGGTGATGCTCGTGATGCTCGTGCAGATGCAGCAGCACAATTAAGTAAGGCTCAAAGTCAGTTGGATGCAATGACGGTTCTCAGCACTCTAGAAGGAACTGTGGTCGAAGTCAACCGTAATGTTTCTAAATCTCCAACTGGAGCTAGCCAGGTGGTAGTTCATGTCGTTAGCAATGAAAACTTGCAAGTTAAGGGTGAACTATCTGAATACAACCTTGCCAACTTATCTGTAGGTCAAGAAGTAACCTTTACTTCTAAAGTTTATCAAGATAAAAGCTGGACTGGTAAGCTTAGCTATATTTCTGACTACCCTAAAAACAATGGCGAAGCAGCAAGTGCAGCTGCAGCAGCAGGCGGTAACTCTGGTTCTAAATATCCATATACCATCGATGTTACAAGTGAAATCGGTGATTTGAAACAAGGATTTTCAGTAAGTGTTGAGGTTAAGAATAAGAGTAAAGCTATTCTAGTTCCTTTAACAAGTGTTGTGACTGAAAATGATAAGAACTATGTCTGGGTACTTGACGAGCAGAAAAAGGCCAAGAAAGTGGAAGTTGGTTTGGGAAATGCTGATGCAGACAACCAAGAAATCACTTCAGGTTTGACAAATGGAGTCAAGGTCATCAGTAACCCAACGTCTTCTCTAGAGGAAGGAAAAGAGGTGAAGGCTGATGAAGCAACTAATTAGTCTAAAAAATATCTGCAGAAGCTACCGGAATGGTGACCAAGAGCTGCAGGTTCTCAAAAATATCAACCTAGAAGTGAATGAGGGTGAGTTTGTTGCCATAATGGGACCATCGGGTTCTGGTAAGTCTACTCTAATGAATACCATTGGCATGTTGGATACGCCAACCAGTGGAGAGTATTATCTTGAAGGCCAAGAAGTGGCTGGACTTGGTGAAAAACAACTAGCCAAGGTTCGTAACCAACAAATCGGATTTGTCTTTCAGCAGTTCTTTCTTCTATCTAAACTCAATGCTCTGCAAAATGTAGAATTGCCCTTGATTTACGCAGGAGTTTCGTCTTCAAAACGTCGTAAGTTGGCTGAGGAGTATTTAGACAAGGTTGAATTGACAGAACGTAGTCACCATTTGCCTTCGGAATTATCTGGAGGTCAAAAGCAACGTGTAGCTATCGCGCGTGCCTTGGTAAATAATCCTTCTATCATATTAGCGGACGAACCGACAGGAGCCTTGGATACTAAAACAGGTAACCAAATCATGCAACTATTAGTTGACTTGAATAAAGAAGGAAAAACCATTATCATGGTAACGCATGAGCCTGAAATCGCTGCTTATGCCAAACGCCAGATCGTCATTCGAGATGGAGTTATTTCGTCTGACAGTGCGCAGTTAGAAAAGGAGGAAAACTAAGATGCAGAATCTGAAATTTGCCTTTTCATCTATCATGGCACATAAGATGCGCTCTTTTCTCACAATGATTGGAATCATCATCGGTGTTTCATCAGTTGTTGTAATTATGGCTCTAGGTGATTCCATGTCTCGTCAAGTTAATAAAAACATGACCAAGTCACAGAAGAATATCCATGTCTTTTTCTCGCCTATCAAAAGTAAAGATGGTTCTTTTACACAAAAGCAATCAGCTTTGACAGTGTCTGGTAAAGAAGAGGATGTTCCTGTTGAACCACCAAAACCGCAAGAAGCTTGGGTCAAGGAGGCAGCAAAACTTAAGGGTGTGGACAGTTACTATGTAACCAACTCAACAAATACCACCCTATCCTATAAAGATAAAAAAGTGGAGCGCGCTAGCTTGACGGGTGGGAATATTACCTACATGAAGGCGGTTGAAAATGAAATTGTTGCAGGCCGAAGTCTCATAGCTCAGGATTATAAAGATGTGGCCAGTGTCATTTTACTAGACCAAGAACTTGCTAATAGTCTGTTTGGATCTGCTCAAGAAGCTGTTAACCAGGTTATAGATGTTGGTGGCTTTAGCTATCGTGTCATTGGTGTTTATACCAGCGATGAGGCCAAGACTGCCAAGACTTTTGGTATTGGTGGACTTCCGATTACGACTAATATCTCTCTTGCAAATAATTTCAATATGGATGAGATTTCTGATATTGTCTTCCGTGTTAATGATACCAGTTTGACACCAACTGTGGGACCAGAATTAGCTAGAAAATTGACCGAAATTGCTGGTATTCAGCAAGGGGAGTATCAGGTGGCAGATGCGACTGCAGCCTTCCAAGAAGTACAACAACTTTTTGGATTTATGACGACGGTTATTAGTGCCATCGCAGGAATTTCTCTCTTTGTTGGAGGGACTGGTGTTATGAACATCATGCTGGTTTCGGTGACAGAGCGTACTCGTGAGATTGGTCTCCGTAAGGCTTTGGGTGCGACACGTGCTAATATTTTAATCCAATTTTTGATTGAATCCATGATTTTGACCTTGTTAGGCGGAGTCATTGGTTTAACCATTGCGACAGGCTTAACCGCTATAGCGGGCATACTCTTGCAAGGATTGATTGCGGGTATAGAAGTAGGAGTGTCAATCCCGGTTGCCCTATTTAGTCTTGCAGTTTCGGCTAGCGTTGGTATGATTTTTGGAGTCTTGCCAGCCAACAAGGCATCTAAACTTGATCCAATTGAAGCCCTTCGATATGAGTAAGATCAACAAGATGGACACTTGTCTATCTTGTTTTTGTATGGATTTCTCTATCGAAAATCCTTAAAAATGTGATATAATGAAGTGTTAGAAAAACAGGTTTCATTTGCCTGGAAAGGAAAAATTATGTCTGAAAAGAATTTTTATATTACAACACCGATTTACTATCCATCTGGTAAACTTCATATTGGTTCTGCCTACACAACCATCGCTTGTGATGTCCTAGCTCGTTACAAACGCCTCATGGGCTACGATGTCTTTTATTTGACAGGTCTTGATGAGCATGGTCAAAAAATCCAGCAAAAAGCAGAAGAAGCTGGAATCACACCTCAAGCCTATGTTGATGGGATGGCAGTTGGAGTCAAAGAACTCTGGCAATTACTAGATATCTCATACGATAAATTCATCCGTACAACGGATGACTACCATGAAAAAGTTGTCGCACAGGTCTTTGAGCGCTTGCTTGCTCAAGATGACATCTATTTGGGTGAATACTCTGGCTGGTATTCAGTCTCAGATGAAGAATTCTTTACAGAAAGTCAGCTTGCGGAAGTTTTCCGTGACGAAGCTGGAAATGTGACTGGTGGAATCGCTCCATCAGGTCACGAGGTGGAATGGGTTTCTGAAGAATCATACTTCCTTCGTCTCAGCAAATACCAAGATCGTTTGGTAGAATTTTTCAAAGCTCATCCTGAATTTATCACTCCAGATGGTCGTCTGAATGAAATGCTTCGCAATTTTATCGAGCCAGGTTTAGAGGATTTGGCAGTTTCTCGTACAACCTTTACATGGGGAGTACCAGTCCCATCAAATCCAAAACACGTTGTCTACGTTTGGATTGATGCCCTTCTTAACTATGCGACAGCTCTTGGCTACGGTCAAGATGAACATGGTAACTTTGACAAGTTCTGGAATGGAACTGTCTTCCACATGGTTGGAAAAGACATCCTTCGATTCCACTCAATCTACTGGCCAATCCTTCTTATGATGTTGGATATCAAATTGCCAGATCGTTTGATTGCCCACGGTTGGTTTGTCATGAAAGACGGCAAGATGTCTAAGTCTAAAGGGAATGTCGTTTACCCTGAAATGTTGGTAGAGCGTTATGGACTAGATCCACTTCGTTACTACCTCATGCGTAGCCTTCCAGTTGGATCAGACGGAACCTTCACTCCTGAAGACTATGTAGGCCGTATCAACTATGAATTGGCTAATGACCTAGGAAACCTCCTCAACCGTACTGTTTCCATGATTAACAAGTATTTTGATGGTCAAATCCCTGCCTATGTAGAGGGTGTAACAGAGTTTGACAATGCTCTTGCTCAAGTAGCAGAACAATCAATTGCTGACTACCATACACACATGGAAGCAGTTGACTACCCACGTGCTTTAGAAGCAGTCTGGACTCTTATCTCTCGTACTAACAAATACATCGACGAGACAGCTCCATGGGTCTTGGCTAAGGATGAAGCTCTTCGTGACCAATTGGCAAGTGTCATGAGTCACTTGGCAGCTAGCCTTCGTGTCGTAGCTCACTTGATTGAACCATTTATGATGGAAACTAGTCGTGCAGTCTTGACTCAACTTGGTCTAGCAGAAGTTTCTAGCCTTGAAAACTTGAGCCTGGCAGATTTCCCTGCTGGTGTGACTGTTGTTGCCAAAGGAACACCAATCTTTCCACGCCTCGATATGGAAGAAGAAATCGCCTATATCAAGGAACAAATGGAAGGCAACAAACCAGCCGTCGAAAAAGAGTGGAACCCAGATGAAGTTGAACTCAAACTAAACAAGGAAGAAATCAAGTTTGAAGACTTTGACAAGGTCGAAATCCGTGTCGCAGAAGTCAAAGAAGTGTCTAAAGTAGAAGGTTCAGATAAGTTGCTTCAATTCCGCTTAGATGCTGGGGATGGAGAAGATCGTCAAATTCTTTCAGGAATTGCAAAATACTATCCAAATGAACAAGGATTGGTCGGCAAGAAAGTCCAAATTGTTGCTAACCTCAAACCTCGTAAAATGATGAAGAAATATGTCAGCCAAGGTATGATCCTATCAGCTGAACATGATGGACAATTAACCCTTCTCACAGTTGATCCAGCTGTACCAAACGGAAGTGTGATTGGGTAAAAATAGACAGGACTAGTTCATGCTAGTTCTGTTTTTTTATTTACACTCAATGAAAATCAAAGAGCAAACTAGGAAACTAG
>NZ_VMNE01000017.1:53276-54107 GCF_013277565.1 Streptococcus sp. k-90
TTTTCGAAGAGTATTAACTATTATGCTTTACAAACTAGTGTGAAAGTGGTATATTATAGATGAAGCTACTAGTAGGTATTACAAAATAGATTAGAAGGGAGAAGGGATGAAAGAAACTCAACTATTAAAAGGTGTTCTTGAAGGTTGTGTCTTGGATATGATTGGTCAAAAAGAGCGATATGGTTATGAGTTGGTTCAGACTTTGCGAGAGGCCGGATTTGACACTATTGTTCCAGGAACTATTTATCCTTTGTTGCAAAAGTTAGAAAAAAATCAATGGATAAGAGGCGACATGCGCCCGTCGCCAGATGGTCCAGATCGGAAGTATTTTTCGTTAACTAAAGAAGGAGAAGAGCGTGTCTCAGTCTTTTGGCAACAATGGGACGATTTGAGTCAAAAAGTAGAAGGGATTAAGAATGGGGGTTAAACCATGAAGAAAATGAAGTATTATGAAGAAACAAGCGCTTTGCTGCATGAGTTTTCTGAGGAGAATCAGCAGTATTTTGAGGAACTGTGGGAGAGTTTTAATCTTGCTGGATTTCTCTATGATGAAGACTATCTCAGAGAGCAGATCTATTTGATGATGTTAGATTTCTCAGAAGCAGAACGAGATGGCATGAGTGCAGAGGAGTATCTAGGTAAGAATCCTAAAAAAATAATGAAAGAGATACTCAAGGAAGCACCACGCAGTTCTATCAAGGAGTCACTGTTGACGCCAACCCTTGTCCTAGTGGTATTACGTTATTATCAACTACTCGGTGATTTTTCGAAAGGCCCTCTCTTAACAGTTAATTTGCTCACATTTTTAGGGCAACTTCTTCTTTTTCTGAT